>JBAQWM010000050.1:0-10085 GCA_049298915.1 Steroidobacteraceae bacterium
ATGCGGAGCACAGACCAGGTACGTCGATTCATGCTCCGCTTGCAACTCACCCTGAAACCCGTCCAAGCCCGGTATCGGCTCCTTAACAATGTGTCCGCGAAATCCAGGCGAGCCCCGCTCGCCATTCAACAGGTGAGAGTCTCATGTGGAGGCAGCTCAAAGCACGCTGGATCCGGTTTGCGCTGGTGTTGGGCGTTCTGGTGGGCGGCACCGGGGTATGGGCACTCCTGCACCCTGGTGGTATGTGGCTACAGCATTGGCGCGCTGAAACTTCGGTGGTTTCGAGTCGCTTCATCTTTGGTCCCTACCCGCTGGAAGACGACTTCGTTGTTCTTGAAGAAAAGGGCGTGTCAACGATCATCAGCCTTCTGGACCCGAGCCTGCCTTACGAAAAGATACTGCTCGCCCAGGAACGGGCGCTGGCAAAGCAGCACGGCATGGAAGTACTGAACTTCCCCATGGCGAGCATTCTCGGGCAGTCATTCGGCAAGGACTACCTGGCCAACTCCAAGGCGGCTGCTCAGGCCGCCATCGACAGCAACGGCGTCGCCTACATCCACTGCTATCTCGGTCTGCATCGCGCCGCGAATGTACGGAAATTCCTCGAGGACGATGCCGGGGTCACTACCGCCACTCAGCATGGGAGTCTGCGATCAGGGCGGTCAGAAGACGTCCTGGCGCTCGATCGCGCCAATATTGCTTTCATGGGCGGACACTACGAGCAGAGCCTGCAGGAGCTGGCAGGAATCCAGGCCAAGAACCATCAGGCGACACTGCTCGAGGCCTGGTCCAACTACCGTCTTGGAAGAATTGACCAGGCCCGCTCTGGTTTTGCGAAGGTGGCGGCTGAGCGTCCGGACTCAGCTGATGCCGCAGGGGGATTGGGCTTCTGCGCCCTTCAAAGCGGCGATCTTGACGAGGCTGGGCGTCAGTTCAACCTGGTGCTTTCAATGCACCCGCATGATGCTCAGGCAATGTCAGGCCTGGGTCATGTGAGGCATCGGCAAGGACAGCTTGCCGAGGCGAAGATTCTTTTCGGGCGCGTGCTGGAACAGTACCCCGATGATTCCGAAGCCCGCGAAATATTCGAGAAACTGCAGCCGGTGCCCTGAACCAGGCTGCGGCAATCAGTGACAGGCACGTCGCTCAGACCACACGGTTAACAGGTGCATCTGCGTGCATGAAGTCAGTCCTTGGAGCGCTGGCGTTCGAGCCAGACGCGGTAACCGCGATAGTGGTGGATCGCGAAGCCTGCGAAAGCCTTTTCTCCCTGGAACGCATTCGTCATCTCGTCCTTGGCGTGGGAAATGAGGCCGTCGCCGCCCGCGGCGTGATTACGGTAGTCCATCAACGCTACATAATCATAGATGTCGATCACGTGCTCACTGACCGGCTTGTTCCTGCCGTTCCACTCGAGCTCGATGCCGTCGAGCCAAAACGGAATGGCCGGGCCGACAAGCAATGACTGGCCCGACGTTTTCTTCAATCGCATGAAGGCCTGGCCCAGATCGAGGAACTGCAGCAGTAACTGGTTCTTCATTTCGGACCATTGGGCCAGGATGTGCGGTTCGATGTCGAGGTTTACACCGTCGAATCGCTCGTCCGGGCCGACCAAGGCGTTGTAAGAGAGCACCCGCTGGAACATCGTCAATGCAACCTGTCGTCGCTCCGGCAGAACGTATTCCTCGGTACTCAGATACGCCGATCCCAGCAATGCGTAGACATGCAGACCCTCCCGATGCAGGCGGCGAACGAGTCGTCGATACAGTTCCGGTCGGCTCTCGATCAGGATTCGACCCTGAAATGCATCGGCGTACAGATAGACTGTCTTGATCTGCTGCGAGCGGAGGAAGGCCACGGCATCGTCGGCAGCGGCGGCATCCTCCACCATCGCGTACGACTCTTTCTCCCATGTCCAGACCGCCCGTTCCGCGGGCGCCGCGAAAGTGGTGCCGGCCGACAACAGCAATCCAACTGCGATCAGGAACCTCTTCTTCGCAGCAGCATTCATGAGCGTAAGACTCCGATCGATGGGTCAACCGCTGAGGCGGATTGGAATCCGGTAGCGTCCGACGCCCATCTTCTTGCCGGTTTCCGGGTTCGACGGTAGCACCGCCAGGAAGTAGCGGCCCCGAGACACTCCCAGCGACTTTACGGAAAGTTGCAGCGAGACAGTTTCCCCGGCGGCCAGTCGTTGCGGCGAGCCGTAGGATTCCGTTACTTCGCGGCCGTCTTCGGTCAGCAAGACCACCAATGGGACGAAGGTATCGGTTGCCGCCCGGCCGGTGTTGGCGAATACGACTTCGATGCTCAGGTGCCCGGCTCGCGCGTCGCCGGGCGCCTTGACTTCGCGGACCGCAAGCATGGCAGTGTTGCTGGCCATCAGCATGGGCACCATCGCGCGATCTTCGTCGCGATAGGCAGCCATGTGACTCACTGCTTCCTTGGGAGCAAGAGTCAGGCTGCGTGCGAACTGATCGTTGGCAGCGCGAAATGCCGCGAACTGGGCCTGCACTTGAGTCAGCGCGACGGCGTCATCGGCGGGCTCGATTTCCATGCCATCACTCATCGCATAGAGCGTGTCCTGGTTGAGAAACCAGGTTCCGGAAACATAGTCGACCAGATTCGTCTTGGTCTGCTTGAGCGGCAAAGCATGGATATTGCGGAACGACGGTTCCATGTCCAGACCCGAGCCTAGCCAGGTCACTGCCGACGGTGTCTTGACGCCATAGTTATGCGAAAGGAAAGCCAGCAGTGACGGCGCGAGGTCAAAATGCGAGGACACCGACTTGATCCGTGCCGGCGCCTTGAGCAGCGGTGAGAAGATGATCAATGGCACATGGTAACGAGCGATCCGGGTGGCCATCGGAATTTCCGGCAACCGGTGGTCGCCGGTCAAGATGAACACCGTGTTCTGGTAGGCGGGGTTGTTCTTCGCCTCCTCGAAGAAACGGCCCAAGGCATCGTCGGTGTAGAGGATCGAGCTATAAATGTGTCGATAGGCGCGATAGACATCCTTCCGGTCCTGCGCCACGCCAATCTCGTCCAGTCGCCGCTCAAAGCGGGCGTCGAACCGCGACTGACCTGGAAATGTGTACGGCGTATGCATTGTTATCGTCTGGATCACCGAGACGAAGGGCCGTCGCTCGTCCTTGATCTCGGCCGCCAGCGCCAGGGTCAACAGTGCGTCATCGGAGTAACCCCAATAGTTGGCGCCAGGTATGGAAGTCCGAAGTCGTCTCTTCCGACCAGCACGTCCGTGCCTTGCCGCCGGAGGAAAATGCCTTCGTTATCGAAGTCCAGATCGAATCCGCTGTAGAACTTCAGGTGGTACCCGTGCTGCTTGAGCACGCTGAGCAACGAGGCATGGGGGGGCATGCGTTCGCCCAACATGGCGAATCCGTTGTCGCCGAAGGGCAGGGAGGCGAAGATTGACGACAGCACCGCGAAGGTCCGGCCCTGCACGGCCAGAAAGTTCTCCCAGTACAGGCTCTCGCCGGCGAGGCGGTCCAGTTGCGGGGTGAAGCTGCCGAGGCTGGCATCAGGGCCAGAAAACGACCGACCCAATCCTTCGACAATCAGAAACACCAGGTTGGGCGGCTGACCCGGGCGAATCCTGAAATATGGTCCGAGGACGTCGGGCGTTTGTTCGGAGTGCAGGAACGGGTACTTCGGATTCAGGTAGCGGAATCCCGATCCCGCCATATCGACCGGCGGTTGGGCGGCCAACGCGACCGGGCCGGGCGGCGTGCTCTGTGGAGCAGGCAGCAGGTAGGCAAGGCTATCGTCGAAAAAGTATGCGGCTTTGGTAAGCGTCAGGTTGCGGGTGTCCTCAGAGTCTGAAACTGCAGCGCCAGGATTTTTTGGTGCAGCAACCAGTGCAAGGAGGCCCAGCCCCAACACTACCGCAGCTGCCCGCGGCACGCAGGTCGGCCGTACGCGTCGGCTCTGTCGAGCCAGCACCGACCACAAGCTGATCAGGCCCAGTGCCAGACCAATGGCGAGCGCAGCGTCCAGGCGTGCACTACCTGCGACCGTCGTCTGGATGTCGCGCCACGAATAGGCGATCAGATCCGAACCGAGGGGGACACGCGCGGTCAGGAAATACTGGACCAGCGCGGCCTGGACCAGGACCAGCAACGACCAGGCCAGCCCGATAGCATAGAAGCTGCTTCGCCGCGACCGGATGAGAAAGAAAGGCAACGAACAGAAGAAAAGACCAGGCAGGTATCGGGCCAGGCTGACAAGATCGAGGCCGATGGCGGTTGCCGCCGTCAGGGCAGCATGCGTCAGTCCAGGGTCCGTCCGGACGCCGGCAATCAATTCGGCGGTCCTCAGGCACAGCAGCGCGAGCACCAAAGCCGGCAGACAGTCCAGAAATCGGGCTGCGGCGCCACCAAGGCCATTCGGTACAGCGGGAAACGGCTCTAGATCGCCAGCTGGCATCGCAGGTTCACGCGCCCCGCCGATCACCAGCGCAGGTAAAGCTTCGCGGATATGCCATGGCTGTCGAAAGAGTCTGATTCGTGGCCGTAGTCGGCCCCGATCTTGAAGCCCCAGCGAGGAGTCGGGAACTTCACAAATGCCACACCGACCGCTGAGGTGTTTGTGTCCGTACTTGCGCCCTGGTCGCCGGGGATGTCGGAATTGCTGCTGCCAGCACCCGCGATGACCTCGACATAGTTGTCACCATCACCGGCGTAGTAGTAGCGCACCAGCAATCGAGTGCTGTTGCTGTCCGATCCGTTTCCAGGGACATACAGATGGCGCAGACGAATGTAGTAGTTGCCTACATACTTGCCGACGCCGATGCTGTAAAGATCGACATTCGAGCTACTGAAGTCTAGAAGAGCGTAGCTGCCAGACAGTTCCCAGCCCCGGCCTACGCCCTGGAAAAGTTCAGCATAATAAGACCGGATGGGGTACAGCGTTGCGTCTGGAGGTTCCTGGTACCTGACATTTACGTAGGCGCGACTCCACAAGTCGAGATAGCCGTCGAGCGCCCAAGCGTGGTCGCTGTCGCCAAAACGCCGGGCATCGACGGACTCAAGCGCCAATGACCCACGCTCGAAATGGCGCCGCGCCGACAGGATGTATTCGCTCCAGTCCTGTCTGGATTGGCTGAATCCGGTCCAGCTGGCGCCGAGCGTGGCGGACCACAGGAAACCCGCCGGAACCACTGCCTCGGGTTTGTGCACGCGCGGCGTCAGGGAGAGCCGGTAATTCTCAATCTGCCCGGCGTCGGCCCCGAGGGCGAGAGCGGCATCAAAGTCCACCCGGGCAGACGCGTATTCGCCCGCCGCACGATACGCGCGCCCCCGGGCAATGTGCGGTGCCGGATCGGTCGGTCGCAACTCGACCCAACGACCGAAGGCATCGATTGCCAGCCTGGGCCGGTCGCTCCACATGTACATGTCGCCGAGCGCCGACCAGGCGTCGGTATAGCCTGGTGACGCGGCGGTGACAGCCAGCAAGTCGGCCTCAGCCTCGGGCCAGCGACCCATTCGCGCGTAGACCTGCCCCCGACCGAGCAGCACATCGGCATTACCAGGCGAGCGGACGAGCAGGTCGGAGAAGGCCTGGATGGCTTCGTCCCGCTGCCCGGAATTGGCCAGTGCGCGTGCCGCCTGGTATTGCTGGTCGTAAGTCGCTGGACTCGCGGCGACTCCGGCGGCAGATTGATTTGCGGGCGGCGCGCCAGGATCAGTCTGCGCGGCCGCGGCCCCGGCCGCTGCAGCCAGCGCGATGTTTACCAGCCAGAGGATCAATGGATTCATGTGGTGCTCGTGGTTGACGGACGGTGAATCTACGGCACAGTCGGTACGTCCCGGTGGCCCGGGGTGTCCGCTTCGGGTGGGTCGGAATGGCGCTGCCACGATCCGTCGCGGGCAATTTCACCCCAGCGACTCTTTCTCGAAAACGAGAATAGCCAGTAGATAACCGCCTTGAAGCGCCAGATCGAGTTGATCTGCCGGAAGCCAAAATTTTCCAGTATCGCGATGCCGAACAGCTTGAATTGCTGCCAACGACGTGGATACATCTGGAACGACACTTCCTCGAGGAACAGGGCGTTGGTCGAAAGCAACACGCCCAGACCAAGCGACAGGAACAGGAACACGAGGAACGACTGCAGCGGGATCAGGCCCAGCAGCCACAGCGGGATGATGAAGGCGTAGCCGAGTACCTCGATCACCGGACCAAGAAGTTCGAATGTGAACATGAATGGCAAGGCCAGCCAGCTGACAGTGCCACCGCGACGATCGAACAAGGCCCCTACATTTGGCGCCAGACTTTCAGCCAGGCCACGCTGCCACCGCATGCGTTGTGTCTTCAGCGATTTGAGGTCAGTAGGCACCTCGGTCCAGCAGATGGGGTCCGGCACGAAGGAGATGCGATACGGGTGCTTTCCCCGGCGCAGGTTTCGGTGCAGCCGCACCACCAGGTCCATGTCTTCGCCCACCGTGTTGCGGCGATAGCCGCCGATAGCAATCACGCGCTCCTTCTTGAACACACCAAACGCGCCGGAAATGATCAACAGCGCGTTGAGGGGCGACCACCCCAGGCGTCCAAACAGGAAAGCGCGAAGGTATTCGACGAGTTGGAACCTGGCCAGGT
Organism: Steroidobacteraceae bacterium; assembly: GCA_049298915.1. Lineage (GTDB taxonomy): Bacteria > Pseudomonadota > Gammaproteobacteria > Steroidobacterales > Steroidobacteraceae > SCUD01. The sequence continues at coordinate 6,616 of JBAQWM010000050.1, forward strand.
AGCTCTGCGGCAGTTCGACCTTCTCCAGATGGCCATTGCGGACGGTGCAGCCGTTAAGGACCCGGACGACTCCACCCACCGCGACCATCGTGGGATCCTCCAGGAACGGTCGCACCACCCGGCTCAGACTGTCTGGTTGCAGAATGCAATCGGCGTCGATCGAGCAAAACAGGGAATATCGGGCGCAGTTGATTCCGGCGTTCAAAGAGTCTGCCTTGCCGCCATTGTCCTTGTCGATCAGCCGTACACGCGGGTAGCGCGATGAGGCGTAGATTTTCCTGACCGGCATGGTTTCAATCCGTCGACGATAAGCTTCCGGAAAATCGACCATTCCAAACGCAGCGATGAGCTCGGCGAGCGTATTGTCCGTCGAGCCGTCGTTGATCACCACGATCTCGAACTCCGGATATTCCAACCTGAGCAGGGAATGTACGGACGAAACAATCGAGCCTTCCTCGTTGTAGGCTGGCATCAGGATGCTGACCGGGGGCTGATAGGAAGCCAGGTTTTTCGGCAGATAATTGGCGCGATGATCGCGCAAGTAGCCAATGATGCTGAAAGCCGAAATGTAGTTGAGCGTCAGATAGGCCGTATTGATGCAGATAAAGTAGGCGAGAAACACCCACTGCAGCGCCAGTATCAGGTTGATCCATTGGACTCCCTGCAGAAAAGCAATCATGTCCGTTACGTAGGTCATGCCGCCGCCAGCGTCTCTTTGTCACCAACACATTTGGTCATTTCTTCTTCAGCAAGCACATGTTCGATGATGTCGCGGGCGTATTCGTCGGTCTGTGACATCAGAATGCGGCGCATGAGAATGCGGTGCGTGCCATCGGTGTTGACAAAGCCCAACTTCATGAAGGCCTGGGCGGCGCGATAGCGGACCCACCATTGCTTGTCCGACAGACTTGCGGCAAGTAACTGTTCGTCGCCAGGAACCCCGAGTCGACCGAGAGTGACCGCTGCCTGCATCCGCACATGCCAGCGTGGATGTACCAACAACGGACGCACGCAATCCAGATCTTCCGAATTCGCCATGACCTGCAGGCAGGTCGACATCAATTGCCCGTCCGTGGACGTCAGTAGAATGTTCCGGATGATCGGCGCTGCAGATTCCGGATTTGCGCTGGCAAGGAAGCGGATCAGCCGCGGGGCCATGTCGACGTTGGCCTGAAGCGTCGCTTCGGACAGTTCCCTGGTCACCCGCTCAGCGCCGGCGTCGTCCAGGATGGTAGCGATGCTTCCTGGCGACCAATCGCTGCGACGCGCGATCCGCGGCACGAACATCGAGATTGCCCGGCCCGGGTCGATTTGCATCAGTGCGCGGGCGACACACAACGAAACAATGGGGTTCGCGTCGTCGATGAACTTTTCTAACTGTGCAAAACTTGCGGCGCTCTGGACATGTCCGATGGCGACGATGGCCACCATCCGAGTATGAAAACGGCTGTCAAGCAGGCGATTGTAGAGGCGACCCTCCAGCCCCACCTCGCGGGCGATCCGGGCCAGGTGCGGTGTAGTGCCGCCGTGCAATGGCTCGTGCACCTCATTCCAGACTTCGAGAAAGCCCGTCATGTCGCGATTGGGTAATGGCGGTATCACTCCACCACCATCGGCCGGCGTGGCGATGATGACCGCTTTCCAGAAAGCGACAGCCTTGGCGTGGATCCGGTCCCGGCGCAGCATCACCTGCCGCATGATGATGATCACCGCCAGCGTGATGAACGTCATCGCCGCTACCGCAACGCCTGCCCAGAAGGCAATTAAGATTGTCGAATCGGAGCCACTCGGAATGTCCAGAGGAAATCCTTTTGAATCAACATCCGTTTGGATGGCGAGAACCCGCAGAGCGGGCATATTCCCGGCCGTCTATTCTGAAACAAAGGGTCGTCGGCCAATGTGAACCCGTTTGCAGTACTCGCCCCCGATTGTGTTCCGCCTCCTGGGCGGGAGCGGCGAGGACCCGCAGCTCGAACGCGGCGTAGCGGAACTCATGAAGAAACTGCCACCGATGGCTCGTGGCCTGCCGCCGCGGCCGGCGCATCCAGCGAAGTTGCAGTTGGAAGGGGGGGGGTCACGGATCCCGGTCCGGGGGTGGACTTGTCAAATACGTACCAATGTATTAGTGTACTAATACATCATGAAACAGCATCGAACAGTCAGCCCGCGCCAGGAAGCGCTCAATGAGCGGGCCCTATACAGCGCCATCCTGACCCTCGAGACAGTGGAAGAGGCGCGGGCTTTCTTCCGTGACCTGTGCACGCCCGCAGAACTCCAGGCGATGGCGGACCGCTGGTCAGTCGTTGCGCTGCTCGGCAGGCAGCTGCCTTACCGCGAGATTCAAAGCGTGACCGGCGTCAGCGTGACGACCATAGGGCGGGTCGCCCGCTGCCTGCAGGCGGGTCACGGCGGTTATCTGCTGGCCGCAGGCAGGCTGGCGGGGAGGGGCCACACATGAGCGCCAAGGCCGGTCCCCGGATCAAGATTGCGGTCCAGAAATCCGGACGACTCACCGACAATTCGCTCGAACTGATCGCGCGCTGCGGCGTCAAGTTCAGTCGTGGCCGCGACCAGCTGGTCTGTTTCGGCGAGAATCTTCCGCTCGACGTCATGCTGGTCCGTGACGACGACATACCCGCGCTGGTGCGCGACGACATCTGCGACCTCGGCATCGTCGGCCAGAATGTCGTCGAAGAAAAGCTGCTCACCTTCGAGGCGGAGGACAGCGGCCCGGCTTTCGAGCAGGTCATGACACTGGATTTCGGGCTGTGCCGACTGGCGCTGGCCGTGCCCGAGGACTCGGTGTACAGCGACCACGCTTCGCTGGCAGGCCAGCGCATTGCCACCAGCTATCCGCGCGTGCTGGGCCGCTGGCTCGCCGAGCGCGGGATCGACGCCGAGGTCGTCGCGCTTTCCGGTGCGGTCGAAATCGCGCCGCGTCTGGGACGGGCCGACCTGATCTGCGATCTGGTCTCGAGCGGTGCGACGCTCGCCGCTAACCGGCTCCGCGACGTCGAGACCGTGCTCGAAAGCCGCGCCGTGCTGATCCGCACGCCCGTGCCGGTCGACGCGGGCAAAGCCGAATGGATGGAGCGGCTGCTGGTGCGCATGGATGGCGTGCAGCAGGTACGTGGCAGCAAGTACATCATGCTGCACGCGCCACGCTCGGCCTTGCCGCGCATCGTGAATCTGCTGCCTGGCAGCGAACACCCGACCATCCTGCCGCTCGAGGGCACTAGCGAGAAGGTCGCATTCCACGCCGTCTGCCGGGAAAACGTGTTCTGGGAGACGCTCGAGAGCCTGAAGGCCGCCGGTGCCTCGGCCATCCTGGTGCTGCCAGTCGAGAAGATGCTTCCATGACATCGCCCGCACTGCCGGTCTCGGAATGGCGTGCTCTCGACGAAGACGCGCGCGCCCGATTGCTGCGGCGGCCTGCGCGCCTCGAGGACGCCGATACGCGCGAACGGGTA
>JBAQWM010000051.1:0-2129 GCA_049298915.1 Steroidobacteraceae bacterium
GCTGAGGGGACGCGAAGCGGCATATCAGTCGGGAAGGCGATCATCAGTGCGGAGACGCCCCGAAGTCCCTTGACGGACGACTCCGGAAGCCGCCGGAAGCTATTCGACGTTCTGGATCTGCTCGCGCATCTGCTCGATCAGCACTTTCAATTCGACCGCCGAGCGCGTGGTCTCGACGTCCTGCGATTTCGACGACAGCGTATTGGCCTCGCGATTGAATTCCTGCATCAGGAAATCGAGTCTGCGCCCGACCGCCTCGTCGGTGCCCAGCGAGCTGGACATCTCAGCGACATGGCTCTGCAGCCGATCGAGTTCCTCCGCGACGTCCATCTTCTGCAGCAGCATTGCAATTTCCTGCTCGAGCCGCTCCGGATTGCCTTCTTCAGTCAGCGCTGCCAGGCGCTCCTGCAGTCTTGCCCGGATGCGCGCCTGTACCTCGGGCAGCCGCGCCGCCACTTCGCCGATGATTCTCTGCACGCCCTGGGCGCGCGAGCGCAGCATGTCGGCGATGCGTGCGCCCTCGCTTGCGCGCGAAGCGGAGAATGCGGCCAGCGTTATCGTGAGTAGCTCCTGCGCTGCGATGGCGAGCGGGGCAGTGTCGCGCTCGCCGTCGCGGATCACGCCGGGCCAGCGCAGCAGGTCCATGGCGTCGATGCGGGCGGCGGCGCCAAGGCGGCGCTGGACCAGCAAGGCGCTTTCGACCAGGCGGTCGAGCAGCCTGTCATCGAGTTCGATTTCCCGCGCGCCGGCAGTCTGATTGCGCAGGTAAAGCGTGGCGTCCACTTTGCCGCGCCGCGCGGTCGCGGCGATCGCCTGCCGGAACTCCGCCTCGGAGCCGCGCAACTCTTCCGGTACGCGCAGGCCGACCTCGAGATAACGATGATTGACGCCGCGCAGTTCCCAGGCGAGCACGCCTGCCGCCGTCGTCCGCTCGGAGCGGGCGAAGCCAGTCATGCTCTTTATCATCTGTCCTGCATCCCCGGGGCCGGCTGCGAGCGGGTGTTGTAAGCTGCGCGGCAGTCTAGCAGACGGGCCGGCGCGGCTGATTGCAGGAGGGGGCGGTGCAGTTCGACATCGCGGATGTCAGCCTCAAGGGCGATCGGGACGACAACCAGGATCGTACCGCGGTTGCGGTCGGCGAAGGCTCGGCCCTGCTGGTGGCCATGGACGGCATGGGCGGTCATGCCCATGGCGCGCGCGCCGCCGAGACCGGCTGCCGGATCCTGCTGGAGATGTTCGACGGCCAGGCCAAGCCGCTATTCGACCCGCTCGGATTCCTGCATCTGGCGCTGGGCCGTGCGCATTCGGCGATCGTCAGGATCGGCGCCAGGCTGTCGATTGACGTGCGTCCGCGCGCCACCTGCGCGGTCTGCCTGGTGCAGCGCGGCGAGGCCTGGTGGGCGCATATCGGCGACAGCCGCGTCTATCACCTGCGCGGCGGCGCCGTGGTGGCGCGCACGCGGGATCACAGTCATGTCGAACAGCTGCTGCGCGAAGGAACCATCCGCGAAGACGAGATACCGGGCCACCCGATGCGCAATTACGTGGAATGCTGCCTTGGCGGCGAAGCCGCGCTGCCCGAGATGTCGATCTCGATGCGCCAGCCGCTGACGCAGGGGGATGTGCTGCTGGTCTGCACCGACGGCATCTGGGCCAATCTGAAGGACTCCGAGATCGCGGAATTCTGGCGGCCGGGGAATGGCAGTTGCCGCGACGCGATCAGTGCGCTCGCGGAGCGCGCGGTGACGGCGTCGGCGCCGCACAGCGACAATGTTTCAGCGGCCAGCCTGCGCTGGCGCAGTTGACCAATGGCGGGAGACTGAAATGCGCACGGGCGGGCGGGCGGCGGATCAATTGCGGCCGGTGCGGTTCACGCGCCGCTACACCTCGCATGCGGAGGGCTCGGTGCTCGCCGAGTTTGGCGCGACCCGGGTGCTGTGCACTGCGAGCGTCGAGAATGGCGTGCCGCATTTCCTGCGCAACAGCGGTCGCGGCTGGTTGACCGCTGAATATGGCATGCTGCCGCGCGCAACGCACACCCGGACCGCGCGCGAGGCGGCGCGCGGGCGTCAGGCCGGGCGCACCCAGGAGATCCAGCGGCTCATCGGCAGATCGTTGCGCGCCTGCAT
>JBAQWM010000052.1:0-10601 GCA_049298915.1 Steroidobacteraceae bacterium
GCGATAGGGCCCGAGTGCGCGGATCCACGCCATCAGTTCCGCCAGTACGAATGGCGAACTCTGCCTGGCCGCGGACTCCCTGGAAGTCACTGCGTGACCACGACCGGACTCGATGAATCCCAGAACAGCCAGACCGGCTCGTCCCAGGTAATCGGCCGGTCCCCGGACTGGCGCACGATATTCGGTTTCGTGACCCTTATTTCGCGCCCGCCTGCCAGGCGCACCAGATAGACCGACTGGTCCCCGAGATAGGCGATCTCCGCGACGACGCCCTGGACGCGGTTGTCGCCGGTGCCCTGCGGCGGATCGCGCGATATCTGGATCTTCTCGGGGCGCAGCGCCACCCAGACGGTCGCATTCGGCGCCGCGCTGACGCCATGGCTGACATGGAACACGCCGCCCAGATCCGCGGATTTGACCCGCACATAATCCGGCTCGTCCTCGATCAGTCGCCCCTCGAACATGTTGACCGAGCCGATGAAGTCGGCGACGAATCGGGTAACAGGGTATTCGTAAATCTCAGCGGGCGTACCGACCTGGACGATAACTCCGTGATTCATGACGCCGATCCGGGACGCCAGCGTCATCGCCTCTTCCTGATCGTGTGTGACCACGACAAATGTGACGCCGAGCGTCTCCTGGATGTTGATCAACTCGAACTGCGTGTGCTCGCGCAGTTTCTTGTCGAGCGCGGCCAGCGGCTCGTCGAGCAGGAGGAGCTTTGGCCGCTTCACCAGTGCGCGCGCAAGCGCGACCCGCTGGCGCTGGCCGCCGGAGAGCTGGTGCGGCGCCCGCCCCGCGAACTGCTCCATGCGCACCAATTTGAGGATCTCCGCCACGCGGGCGTCGATTTCGCTCCTCGGCAGTTTGTCCTGGTGCAGCCCGAATGCGACATTCTTCCGCACCGTCATGTGCGGGAACAGCGCGTAGGACTGGAACATCATGTTGACCGGCCGCTCGTAGGGCGGCAATTCCGCCATGTCCACGCCGTCGATCGAGACCGATCCAGCAGTCGGCGTCTCGAAGCCGGCCATTATCCGCAGCAATGTCGACTTTCCGCAGCCCGAGCCGCCGAGCAGGCAGAATATTTCGCCCTTGTAGATGTCGAGCGTGACGTCATCCACCGCGACGAATTCGCCGAATTTCTTGGTGAGCTTGTCGATCCGGATGTAGGGCCTGGCACGCGGGTCCTTCCAGGGCTCGCTGCGTTCCTCCGGGCGCGAGTTCGTCATTGTCTTTTCCTGCCTCGCTATGCGCTCACTGCCCGGCGCGGACACGCGCCCGCCGGGACGCACCGGAACTCGCTGCGAATGACTGGTGCGGGCATCATCCACCTCCCGATCCGGCCCCGGCGAATCGCTCGCCGGGGCCTTTTATCCAGGGCGCGGTCACTGGCCGGTTCGAACCCTCGTCCAGGACCGGTTCAGATCGCGGCTGAATTCCTGCGACTCCGCCAGGTGCGGGTGCAGTTTCTTCTTGACCTCTTCGGTCGGATAGACCGAAGGATCGTTCTTGACCTCGTCGTTCACGAGCGGCAGCGATGCCACATTGCCATTCGCATAGGCGACGTAGTTGCTGATACCCGCGGCGACGGCCGGATCCATGATGAAATTCAGGAACTCGTGTGCATTGCCGGGATGCGGCGCGTCGGCCGGGATCGCCAGCATGTCAAACCACATGATCGCGCCTTCCTTCGGTACCGAGTAGGCGACATTGACCGGTGTCTCCGCTTCCGCACCCCGGTCGCGTGCCTGCAGGACGTCGCCGCTCCAGCCGACCGACACGCAGATTTCACCGGTCGCAAGATCGTTGATGTACTGGGAAGAGTGGAAATAGCGCACGTGCGCGCGCGCCTTCATCAGGAGCGCCTCGGCCGCCGCCAGGTCCTCGGGCTTCTCGCTGTTCGGGTCGAGGCCCAGGTAGATCTGCGCGGAATCGATGACCTCGCTCGGCGCATCGAGCATCGAGATGCCGCACTTTGCGAGCTTGGATGCGATCTCCGGGTCGAATACCGCGCTCCAGCTGTCGATCGTGTCCTTGCCGATGGCTTTCTTGACCAGATCCGGGTTGTAGCCGATGCCGGTCGTGCCCCACAGGAAGTTGATCGAGTGCTCGTTGCCGGGGTCGTGCGCGGCGACGCGCTGCATGATCTCGGGGTCCATATTCACCAGATTCGGAAGCTTCGATTTGTCGAGCTTCAGAAACACGCCGGCCTTGATCTGGCGCTCGAGGAAACTCGCGGATGGCACGACCACGTCGTAGCCGGTGCGGCCCGCAAGCAGCTTGGTCTCCAGCACCTCGTTGGAGTCGAATACGTCATAGGTGACCTTGATGCCGGTCTTCGCCTCGAAGTCGGTAATCGTGGTCTCGCCGATGTAGTCCGACCAGTTGTAGACGAACAGGACCTTTTCTTCGGGTTGTGCCGCCGCGTCCGCACCCTCCTCTTTCTTGCCGCCGCAGGCGGCCAGCAGGACGGCCGCGGCGAGCAGCCCGAAACGGAATTCATTGCGCATGATTGCCTCTCTCCCGGGATGTGGCCCGGACCCCTATGGTCATTTTCGCCCGGACGCAGAATCCGGCGCTTGTAAGTCCAATATTACAGCGGTCGGCGGGCCTGCGGGTCAGATGCTTTGCGGTCAGCCGACACCGATGTCCGCGGCGGTCAAATCCAGGCACTGGCGCGCCTTTTCAACCAGTTCGTCGACCTGCGCTTTCTCTATGACCAGGGGCGGGGCGATGATCATGGTATCGCGCACTGCCCGCATCACGAGGCCATTGGAAAAACAGTGGTCCCGGCAGATCTGGCCGGTGTCGCCGCGATTGCGGAACTGGGTCCTGCTGCCCTTGTGGGCCACCAGTTCCAGCGCCCCGATCAGGCCCACGCCACGGACCTCCCCCACCAGGGGATGGTCAGCCAGTTCCCGCCAGCGGCGCTGCAGGTAGGGGCCGATGTCCTCGTGCACGCGCTCAACGAGTCGTTCACGCCGCATGATCGCTAGATTCTCGATCGCCACGGCACAGGCGACCGGATGGCCCGACCAGGTAAATCCGTGATTGAACTCGCCGCCTTTCTCGATCAGGACGTCGGCGACGCGGTCGGATACCATCGCCGCGCCGAGCGGCTGGTAGCCCGATGTCAGTCCCTTGGCGATCGTCATGAAATCCGGCTCGAATCCGAATTGCTCGCAGCCGAACCACCTGCCGGTGCGGCCGAATCCGCAGATCACCTCGTCCGATATCAGCAGAATCCCGTATTCGCGGCAGATCCGCTGGATTTCCGGCCAGTAGGTTGCAGGCGGGACGATCACGCCACCGGCACCCTGTATGGGTTCGGCGATGAAGGCCGCCACGCGTTCCGGGCCGAGTTCCTCGATCTTCTCCCTGAGGCGGCGTGCGGCGCGCAGTCCGTACTCATCCGGGCTCACATCGATGCCATTCTCGAACCAGTAGGGTTGCTCGATGTGGACGATGTCGGGGATCGGCAGCCCGCCCTGTGAGTGCATTGCGGACATGCCTCCCAGACTCGCGGCCGCCATCGTGCTGCCGTGATAGGCGTTGATGCGGCTGATGATCACGCTGCGCTTCGGCTCACCCAGAAGATCCCAGTATCGGCGCGCCATGCGGACGATCGTGTCATTCGCCTCGGATCCGGAGTTCGTGTAGAACACGCGCTGGAATTGCGGGGGTGTCAGCTCGGCGAGTTGCCGTGAAAGCTCGATCGCCGGCGGATGGGCGCTCTTGAAGAAGCTGTTGTAGAAGGGCAGTTCACGCATCTGGCGCGCGGCGGCATCGGCAAGTTCGGTGCGCCCGTAGCCGATATTGACGCACCATAGTCCGGACATGCCGTCCAGGATCTGGCGTCCCTCCGAATCGTAGAGATAAATGCCCTCGGCGCGCGTGATGATCCGCGAACCCTCGGCCGCCAGCGCCTTGAAGTCGGTGAATGGGTGGAGGTAGTGCAGCGCATCGAGTGCCTGCCAGTCGCGGGTCGCTCGTCCGGTGATGCGTGGTTTCGCAGCCATGTGGTTCCGATGGTCAGACGTTCAGCAGCAGATGCTCACGTTCCCATGAGCTGATGACGCGCGAGAAGGTCTCGTACTCGTTTTCCTTGACCGCGCTGTAGGCGGCGACGAAGCGTTCTCCGAATACCTCGACCAGCGGCTTGCATCCGCGCAGCATCGCGAGCGCGTCCGCCAGCGTCATCGGCAACGAGAACGGCAGTTCGTAGGCGGAGCCGGTGATCGGCTCGGTCGGTTTCAGGCCTTCGATCATGCCGAGATAGCCGCAGGCGAGTGATGCCGCAATCGCGAGGTACGGGTTGGCATCCGCGCCGCCCAGGCGGTTTTCGATGCGCCGCGCCTGCGCTTCCGAAAATGGCACGCGCAGACCTGCAGTCCTGTTGTCGAGACCCCACTGCACATTGATCGGCGCCATGTTGTAGCGCGTTATGCGCCGGTAGCTGTTGACATTCGGCGCGAACAGCGACATCGATGTCGGCAGGTATTTCTGCAGCCCGGCGATATGGGCCTCGAACAGCGGTGTCGCCTTGCCCTCGCCGTCGCTGAAGACATTTGCCCCGGTCTTCGCGTCGACGATGCTCTGGTGGATGTGCATTGCGCTGCCGGGCTCGGTGGCCAGCGGCTTCGCCATGAAGGTCGCGTACATCTTGTGGCGCAATGCGGCTTCGCGCGCAGTGCGCTTGAATAGAAACGCCTGATCGGCAAGGTCGAGCGCATCGCCGTGGATCAGGTTGATCTCCATCTGCGCGGCACCGGCCTCGTGGATCAGCGTATCGATGTCGAGATTCTGCGCCTCGCAGAATGCGTAGATATCGTCGAACAGGGGATCGAACTCGTTGACCGCCGCGATGCTGTAGGCCTGACGGCCGATTTCGGGGCGGCCGGAACGGCCGACCGGAGGCTTCAGCGGGTAATCCGGGTCGATATTCGGTTCGACCAGGAAAAACTCCAGTTCCGGCGCGACCACCGGGCGCCAGCCGCGCGCAGCGTAGAGATCGAGCACGCGGCGCAGGACATAGCGCGGCGACATCGGCACCGGGCGCCCGTCGTCATAGAAACAGTCGTGGATGACCTGCGCGGTCGGCTCCGCGGCCCAGGGCACGACCCGGATCGTCTTGGGATCGCCGATCAGGTCCACGTCGATTTCCGACGGGTGGATCGCGCTGTCGTCGTCGGGATATTCGCCCGTGACAGTCTGCAGGAAGATGGACTCCGGCAGGCGCATGCCCTCGTCTTCCGCGTACTTCTCGGCCGGCATGATCTTGCCGCGCGCGACGCCGGCCATGTCGGGAATGATCGCCTCGACCTCGGTGATCGAGTGGTCACGCAGGAATTGCTGGATCTCGCTCATCTGGACCGCCTCGCGGCGCGCGCGCGCCCGGCCTCGCCAAAGGCCGCAAACAGTGCGCGGGAAAAAGTATTGTCCATGACCTTCCACTCCGGGTGCCATTGCACCGCGAGCGCGAAGGCCGGCGCCTCGGCTACCCGGAATGCCTCTACCACGCCATCGTCCGATTTCGCCTCGCTGATCAGGCTCGGCCCGAGTCGTCCCACGCCCTGCGAATGCAGCGAATTGACCCTGATGCGACGCTGGCCCGCAAGGCGATGCAGCATTCCGCCTTCGGTGAACTCGACATCGTGTTTCGGCGAGTACTGCTCGTCGAGCGCCAGTTCCTTGTCCTCGCGATGATCGAGGTTGCCGGGCAGCTCCTGCAGTTTCTGCACCAGCGAGCCGCCAAAGGCCACATTCATCTCCTGGAAACCGCGGCAGATGCCGAACACCGGGAGCCCCGCCTCCACTGCCCGCGTGATCATCGGCAGAGTCGTCGCGTCGCGCTCGGGATCGTGCAGCGTGCCGGGTGCCGCCGCTTCGCCCTGGTAGCGATGCGGCTCGACATTCGAAGGGCTGCCAGTGAACAGGATGCCGTCGAAGGAATCCAGCCAGTCCTGCAGATGCTGCTCGCCCAGCGCCGGCACCAGCACGGGCACCGCGTCAGCCGCAAGCGCGACTGCAGTGATGTACTTTTCGCCCACGCAGTGGAACCAGTGCTGGCCCAAGAGGCGGCGATCGGCTGGAATACCGATGACAGGCTTGCGCATATGCGTCTGTTAATTATTTTGAACGGCCCCCGACATGGGGGCCAATTCAAGGCGCCTATTGTCTCACAAGTAGTGGGGTCGGCGCCCGGGCTTGAAAAGTGGGAAAACAGCCTCTGGAGCGCGACTTTTTGCCGTCCGACCATTGAATTCGCAATGCATGGACCTTGCCCGGTCTTATGACCGCTGGGTATCCTGAGCGGTGGCCGTTTCCGGCCAACGCCTCAAGATCTTAAACGCCAGGTGCGATATGGGCCTGCTCCGGGACGACTATTCGAATGCCCAGGCTTACCTCGCCGCGCGACCGGCGCTTAGGGTTGTGGACCTGCTGCTGCCGGATCTCTGCGGCATCCTGCGCGGCAAGCGGGTCGACATTGTTGATCTGGCAACGGTCTACGACCAGGGCATGTATCTGCCGGGCTCGATGTTTGCGCTCGATGTCAAGGGCGGAACCATCCAGGCGACCGGGCTCGGATTCGACGAGGGCGACGCCGACCGCCCCTGCATCCCGGTGCCCGGCAGCCTGTTCGGCTCGCCGTGGATGGGAGCGCATGTCGCACAGCTGCAGGTGCACATGCTGGATCACGACCGCCAGCCGTTTTATGGCGACCCTCGCCATGTGCTGGACACCGTGCTCGAGCGCTACCAGCAGCGCGGCTGGCGGCCAGTCGTTGCGATCGAACTGGAATTCTACCTCGTGGACCCGAAGCGCTCGCCTGCGGGACATCCCCAGCCGCCGCTTTCGCGCCTGACCGGGCGTCGCGAGCACCGCACGCAGATCAATTCAATGGCGGATCTGAATAGCGTCTCCGACATCCTGTCCGAGATCGCAGAGGCATGCGCCCTGCAGAATGTACCGACCGGTACAGCACTCGCCGAATACGGGCCGAGCCAGTGGGAAGTCAATCTGAGGCATGTGCCGGATGCGCGCCTCGCCTGCGACCAGGCGATCCGGTTCAAACGCATCGTCAAGGGCGTGGCGCTGCGCCATGGCCTGGAAGCGACCTTCATGGCCAAGCCTTACGAGGACATGGCCGGCAGCGGCATGCACATGCATGCCAGCGTTGCCGACCAGGCCGGGAAGAATATCTTCGCTTCCGCGCATCCGCTCGGCAATGACCTGCTGAAACAGGCGGCGGCCGGCCTGATCGATACCATGGCCGACGGCATGGCGGTATTCGCTCCCAACGCGAATTCCTACCGCCGACTGCGACCGCAGGCCTATGTGCCGACGCACGCCAGCTGGGGTTACAACAATCGCGGCGTCGCCGTGCGCGTGCCGGTTTCCGGCCCCGAGGACCGCCGGCTCGAGCATCGCGTGGCGGGCGCCGATGCCAACCCATACCTGCTCGCTGCCGCGGTACTGGCCGGAATGCTGCATGGCATCGAAAGGAAATTGTCGCCACCCGAGGCATTGACCGGCAATGCATATGGCCAGGGTTCGACAGCGGCGCGACTGCCGACCGACTGGCCAACCGCGCTCGCACGCTTCGCAGCCAGCGGTGTGCTGCGCGAATTTCTAGGCGAACGATTCCTGCGACTGTACGAAATCACCCGCCGTGGCGAAATGGAGGCCTTCGCGGCGCGACTCTCGCCGCTCGATTTCGCCTGGTATCTTGAGCCCGTATGAATCTGGCCTACACCGCAGCACCAAGCTGGTATGAAGCTTCCGTCACGCGGACCGCGGCCGCACCCGTGCTCAGCGGCGACGTCGAAGCCGATGTCTGCGTGGTGGGCGCCGGCATTGCGGGCTGCTCGACGGCACTGCACCTCGCGGAGCGCGGCTACCGCGTCGTGCTGCTGGAAGCCGAACGCATCGGTTTTGGCGCCTCGGGCAGATCGGGCGGGCAGCTGATCCCGGGCTACGCCAGCGGCCAGCAGACACTGATATCGCAGCTCGGCCGCGATGACGCGCGCAGGCTCTGGGATTTCTCGCTCGAAGGCATGGATCTGGTCCGGGATCGGGTGTCGCGGCATGCCATCGATTGCGAGCTCGCCTGGGGCCACCTGCACGCGGCGATCAAGCCGCGCCAGCGCGACGAACTCGCGGCATGGCAGCGCGAACTCGAGGAGGATTACGACTATCGTTCGACGCGGCTGATCGAGCGCGCGGAATTGGAGGGGCTGCTCGCGACCAGCCGCTATCGCGCCGGGCTCTACGACAGTTCCGCCGGGCACTGCCACCCTCTGAAATACACCTTGGGACTGGGCCAGGCAGCGCAGGCTGCCGGGGCAGAGCTGTACGAGGGCAGCCGGGTCACGGCGATCGAGCGCGGCCGGACCGTCAGACTCAGGACCGCTGCCGGCAGCGTGCGCGCCAGGCATGTTGCGCTGTGCGGCAATGTCGGGCTCGGCCCGGTATCGCCATTTCTCGCGCGCAAGGTCATCGGCATCGCGACCTATGTCATCGCCACCCGGCCGCTGGGGGCGGAACGCGCGGCCGCGCTGATACGGAGCAACATCGCGGTCGCCGACATCAACTGGATCATCGACTATTTCCGCCTGTCAGCCGACCACCGGTTGCTATTCGGCGGCCGGGTCAGCTATTCCGGGATCGACCCGGTCGGCACGACGCGTGCGACTCGCCAGCGGATGCTACGCGTGTTTCCGCAGCTGCTGGACACCGGGATCGACTTCGCCTGGGGCGGATTCCTGGACATCACGATGAATCGCGCGCCGAATTTCGGACGGCTCGATCCCAATCTCTATTTCCTGCAGGGCTTCTCGGGTCACGGCATGGTACTGACGGGCATCGCAGGAAAAATCCTGGCCGAAGCGATTGCGGGCCAGACCGAGCGTTTCGATGTCTACGAGCGTATCCGCCACCACGATTTCCCCGGCGGCATGTTGCTGCGCCGGCCACTGCTGGTGATGGCGATGTTGTGGTTTCGCCTGCGGGATCTGCTTCCGTGAGAGCAATGGCCATCGCCGCAATCATCATGCGATCGGCGTGGCCAGAACAGTTTGTCGCGATAATTGTGCTCGGGGCGGGGGAGCTTACGCCGACAAGCGCCGACCACTGCACCGCATGGATGGTCCCTCGCGACTTCACGCACGCCACAACGTCCAAACGCCAACAAGAATGAACCCAACTCCAGCCAGGTAGTTCAGATACTTCGGTTGCAAATAGTTTGCGACGACCGCGCCGGCGACAACGCCCATGGCGGTGGTTGTCAGAAGGGCCAAAGAGGCGGCGACAAAGATGGTAACGAGATTTGAACCGGGACGAGAGGCAAAGAGCAAGGTCGCTAGCTGAGTTTTGTCGCCAAGTTCGGCCAGGAAGACGGTACCGAATACGGTCAGTACAAGCTTTGGATCCATAGAAACGCCTTTGATCGAGTGCAACGTCCGCGATCAGCGGCGGCGCGCGCTCGGCGCGCCGCTTGCTGATCGAAACCTGTGGGAGCCGACTGCACTTCTTGCAAGCGGCGTGACGACGCGCGACGACCGCTGCATGGTTAGGCAACATGCTCTTAGCACCCGCAAGCGACATTGACCGGCGTGACCTCTTGATCGGAACTGCGCGCGGCTACGATTCGCCCCGTGAATGCACATGATTCTTCACCTGAACGTAAGGCATTAAGCTCGGTACGCACTGTAACAACGTCAGATTGCCACTCTGAAACCCAGAGTTCTCCCGCCGCGCACTGATAGAGCGGAAACTCAATTGGCTTGGTTGGGCTGAGCAGAATATTTCCTGCACCAAGATTGACCCTCGCGTTTGGGGGTTCGCCATTTGGGTCCAAGATCAGGATCACCGGGCCAGCATAGAAGTCTCGAGCGGAGTCCGCGGTGATCACATACGCCGTGCAGCCACATGCTATGGATAGATGGTCAATTGGCTCCAACAAATGAAGGATGCGCGAGGTATCAGATGAGGCGAGTGCTGACGCCACAACGCTTAGAACGACTACCAGCGTCTTCATGTTGCCTAACTACAATTGGATGTCATCAATGACTGTTTGTTTTACGTCATTTCTGACTGTTAATCACCTGGCCGGTCCGTAAGTCCTTGTCTAGGCTCACAGTCGACATGATCTAATTCAACGTCTCCGACCCATGTCCCCGCACAACATCTTCCGTCAACGCTTCCCGCAGCATCACTGCGTCCCTGGATCTGAAGTTCTTCGGATTCAGGCACCATACCCAGCCAGAGCCCATGCAGCAGGTCACCATAGTCGCGTCCTACTTGGTCGTGCACCCGGTTCCGTTGGTGCGCGCGGCACGGCTATTCGGCAGGAACTGCATGAAATCGACCTGACCCGGGTAGAAGTCGATTGGCCAGATCGTCGCCGAACTCAACGCCGTGCCCGCGGCCGCTATGGCCGGCGGATCTCGTAGCAGTGGTGGACGCGCGGGTCGCGCTCGAAATCGAGCGGTATGGTCTGCGGCGTGATGTCTGTGACCCGGACATCCGATAGAGCTTCCGCGTCCAGTTTGAACTTCCGGAAGTTGGTCGAATACAGCAGCAGACCATCCGGCGCG
>JBAQWM010000053.1:0-4002 GCA_049298915.1 Steroidobacteraceae bacterium
CACCGGACCCGCGCCCTTAAACATCATCCAACGACTGGAAAGTTTGGTTGGACCAATGGACGGTGTGGGATTCACCTTCGTGCGCGACTTGTCCACCGAATCCAGACCAGCCAGCAGAGTTGCAATCCGGTCACAAAACGCAGGTGACGTCTCCCCACCCGGAAACCGCGTCCATTGCGCGACTACAAACGAGTCCGGCACGTCGGCATCACTTTCACTGGTTTCGTCCACACACACGGGAAGAATGAACGTTCGGGTGCGTCCCATCAGGTGTGTCCGCTCGTCCGCGAGTCGCCATTCGAGCCGGAAATACCCTTCGGTACGCTCCTGCGTATGCTTCGAAACAACCGGAATGAACAGCGCGCAATCCCGAATCTGCCGTCGAATGCGGTGATCCCACGCGTCCCCGCCCCGCAAAGCGCTTTGATCAAACCAGACGTCGACGCTCGCCGCTCTGAGCGCCTCGCAGATTCGTGCCGCTGCCTCCGCGTCCTGCGAAGCGTAGCTCACGAAGACTGATTTCTTTGAGCCATTCACGAACCAGCACCAAGTCTTTAGGTCACGAGCTCAATTCTCTCCGGGCGCGCCAAATTCCTTTCCGAGCTAGCTCATTTCACGGTGACCTTCAGCGCGCACGTTCTGGGTGCGTCGGCACCTTGAATTCGAACTTGATCGCCGCCGCTTGCTCCGGCGCCTTGCCAATCTTGCGCAGGAACCGCAACCAACGCGGATTGCCGTCGGAGTCTTCGGGCGCTTCTCTCCGTATCGAAGCGCTTCGATCCCCGGATGAGCAGTAATCGCGCCACGAACCTACCGTGTGCCGATATTGTGCCTATCCCAGACTGGGTGTGACGGGGGCGTGATTTGGACGGGCTGGTTGCAAGGGCGGCAAGCGCTGCAAGTAGTTGATTTACAAGAGTCTCAGAATCTTCAAATCGCCTTACAAACCAGACGGCTCGCTTCATTCATCCGCTCGGCGCGTAGGCCGGCGTCCTGGATGTCACGCCCTGAGCGTAGTAGCCATATTCGAAATCGAAATGGCCGCTGATCCAATGATGTAGAAATCGCGCAGCTCGAAGCGGCGTCCGACCTCGAGGATGACGTGCTGCAATTGGCTCCGTACCACGGGTGCTCAGGCCGCGCGCACGTCTATGAAGACCCGTCGGCGTTCCTCCGGGGTTACGAGAATAGTGACCGGAGACTCCTTGCGCAGCGCATCGGCCTGCTCCGAGGACTCCGTTATCGTACGCAAAAGCGCGGGCAGGGGGCCACTGAGCAGCGCTGCCCACCGATCCTGATAGGCGCGACCGTGCGGATTGGTCTCGCGAAGCTTTTGCAATCGCTGATGCGCGATTCCGCGCAGCTCCGGATCGGCAGCAAGACGTCGCGCTGCGACCTGATGCAATCGCAGGCTGCGCAACGCCGGAAGGTCGATGCGTGCCGTCGCGTGATAGCGCGTCGCGCGGGCCCGTCCCTGGACCGCAATCCGGCCCTCGGTCCGCAGACCATCGAGTGTGCGCCAGAGCGTCGGCTGGCTGATCCGGGGTCGGATCTGGCGCCTGAGATCCGGCGCGCTAAGACCCGCTGGCTCGACGGCCAGAAACTGCAGGACCTGCTCGCGAGGGGTTGATCGCATGGCTGTTATCCGATCGGTATGAATAAATAATGAATAGATTATGAACTCAGGATCCCTGTATGGCAAGACCCCATTCCTGAGGATTCCACAAGATTCAGCGCGGGAGTTTTGCGGAACTCCGTCCTGCGCAGTCCTGCATCGTGGGGCATTCGTTGCAACGGGCGCCCCGGCTAACCGGTTGATGCAGTTGATGTTGCAGAATTCAGTTCATGACTGAAAATCCGCGTGTCGGTAGTTCAATTCCACCCCTGGCCACCATCCCCACGGTGGACGCGCAATTCACTCGCACTTGAAATCGTCACTGCCGACCGCCCTGCATTGCGGCGGGAAACCATGTTTTCGCCAATACTCGGGAAGGCCGCTCGCAGTCGCGTGGGCCTTGAATTGTGGCGAGCGGCGATAGGCGCGCATCGCCGGTATCCATTGAAAGGTCACAAGCATCGGGCGCTCGTAGTCGCCGATGGCGTTGAGAAGTGTATAGGCACTAATCGGCGCCACCGTTTCATCGAGAAACGTCTCCAGTTCTGCCGCCAGGGCGCGATGATCCTCGCCCGGCCGGCTGATCGCGTCGTAGAGTGCGTCGAACTTCCGCCAGCCGCGCAGTGCCGGCGCATTGATCGCCAGGAACAGGAAGGCGTCGCGCCGTTTGAGGTCGACGAGCACGGCAAGCATACCCGGGCTCAGCGGAATGACGCCCGCGTTGACCCCCGCATCGACGACTGCCTTCGCGGCATCTGCGCGCTCCAGGCTCAAATACCCCATGGCGAGAGTGGAGCGGCAAGCGGCGAGCGCAGAATCGGTATCGACGCACTGGGTGTAGGTCTCGATGGCTTTTTCGTGGTTACCGACGAAGCTGTATGCGATGCCGAGCCAGTTGCGCGCATTGGAGTCGGCGGGGTCGAGTTTGAGCGCACGCACCAAGTCGGCGAAGATCTTGTCGAAAGGCTCCTCGCTCGTGCCTTCCATGTGATCGTAAAGGTGGCTCAACGCCAAGACACCAATCGCAAGACTGTTTGCATCGTCGATCGCGAGCGCCTTTTCCGCGAAGGCGCGTCCGGTAGCCCTCGCTGCCCGCTCGTCGCCGAACCGGGCGCCGTACTCGCCGCCGAACTGGTGTATTGCGGCGCGGATCGCAAGCGCATCTGCAAACTTCGGATCGATCTCGATCGCTCTCGCCAGTAGTCCATCTGCCGCGCCAAGGTCGCGCCGAGCCTGGAAAAGAGCGCGCGCCTCCAGAAAAAGCTCGTACGCCTCGACTTTGGATGTGCGCACTGGTGCGGCAGGCGCGAACTCGGCCATTGCACCGCCAAGCCGGATCCTAAGAGCAGAGACGGTGGCCGCGGCTATTTCGTCCTGGATGGCGAAGAGATCTTCCGCCGTCAGCGTGCGGTCGAAGGTCTCGGACCACAGACGCACGTCGGTAGAGGCGTCGATCAATTGGGCCGTGATGCGGACGCGGTTCCCGGCCTTTCTGACACTGCCCTCGAGCACATGACGCACGCCCAGTTCTCCGGCTATGGCCGGAATCCCTGTAGCCGCCGAACGGAACTGGAACGCGGAAGTGCGCGAAGCGACCTTGAGGCCGTTGATCCGGGTGAGGACGTTTATGATCTCCTCAGCGATGCCATCGGAGAAATATTGCTGATCCCTCTCGGCCGACAGATCTGCAAAAGGCAGGACGGCGATCGAAGCGGCGGGCGGCGGGTCAATCTGCGTCGCAACTGCGTTCGATCCATCCCTGGCGGGAGAATTGGCGCTGGATCCGTCTGCGTCATGCTCCGTCGAACTGTCGCGCCACAGGACCGCTCCGCCCACTGCAAGCAAGAGGGCGATGATCATGACCTCTGTGCCGCTCACTCTCTCTTGGCGACGCGCACCTTGATACCAGGCAAGGGTCACAACAACCGGAATACCCAGGATTAGCAACAGCGTGAAGACACGCAACCAGCCATGCGGCCACCCGAGAGAACCGCCAAGCATCTCTGCGCCGTGCAACAGCGTGTAGGCAACTGCCAGATAGGCAACCGTCCACTGTACGACTTTGTGCTGCTTGAGCCGGTCCCAAAGGGTACCCAGCGCACTCGACGGCGCGATTGAGTGTTTGCGCGCCGCCGGGGTTGTTTCCGCTGGCGGAGTATCCGGTGACTCGTTCGACTCCGACGGCGAATCCGACATTTGTTGCTCTATTCTTGCCACGCCCGAGGCGCATTTATGTAGCGCGCCCCGGCGTGGTGTCAAGAAATACAAGCCGATGCCCAAACTGCCGCTGCTGGGCTGCTCGCAAAGCAAGCCTTGGCGGCAAGGTGATGTCAATGTGACTGAAAATCCGCGTGTCGGTGGTTCAATTCCACCCCTGGCCACCATCC
>JBAQWM010000054.1:0-10879 GCA_049298915.1 Steroidobacteraceae bacterium
CTTCAGTCGCTGCACGACGAAGGCATGCACGCTCGCCGGGATTTCCAGCTTCGGGTGGGTGTCGACTATGAGGATGCGCGTGCCGTTGGGAGCCGTCAGTTCACGCTGGCCGCCAGCAAACGCATCCGGATCGTCGCATAGGAGCCGCACGACACCCGGTGTCACAATGGCGCCGCGCTCGAGCCGGATGCGAAGGCCGTGTGCGGACAGCACGGCGACTGCGGGATCATCGGCCGGCCAGATGGCATCGAGCCGGAAGCCGAGCGTCGATGTGAAGAAGTTGAGGTCCGCCCTTATTTCAGTCGATGGCAGGCACACTTCTGCGGCCAGCAGGCCAATGCAAGTGGACCCCCTGATATCCGGATTAAAGCCTGCAGCGATCGCTGGTACAACCAGACCCTTTGCAAGGTCAATGACTCGGTGGTGCGCCTTGGCGTCATGCAGGGTGAATACCACTGGCACAAGCACGACAATGACGACGAATATTTTTTCGTACTCGAGGGCCATTGCGTCAGCCCTCATTGACCGGCCACAAGAGGCGGTCGCGTCGCTGAGGGCGCAAGCGAATGTCAAGGCGTTACTGGCGGAATTCCACGCCAAGGAGGTGCGCGAACGCGAACAGTTCCTGCGCACGCGGGCGGAAGGCCAGGTACCGAATCGGCGTTGACCCTCGCTCAGGCTGGTCCCGGAACAGGGAGTTACGAATCGGCGCGGCTTTGGCGCAATAGATGTGGTCCGTTGTTTTCAGTACCGACGCTTGGCCACGAACGTGCTGCGTGCCTCGAGGCCATCCAGGTTGGAGGCGATGACGGTGATGCGCAACTCCGCTTCCTCGACATTCAACGGTGCCTTGCCGACAAAGGCCTGCCGGTGGACGTTGAACCGCATCCAGTGCGGCAGTCGATGCCCATCCTCGCGACGGGCCCGCAGGACCAGCACATCGCCCGGTTCCGCGTCGTAAAACGTTTTCGGCGAAACCGGGTGCATGAATGATTCGCCGGGCGAATAGAGCAGGTCGGGAATGGGCGCGACTGACGCGGGCGCCACATGCACCATGTCCTGCTTCGTCTTGCGGTTGTAATCGCGCCCCATTACCACCGCAAATGCAATCCACACCAGCGCCAGCACCAGGTTCAGCCATGCGAAATCATGCGCTGCCCAGCTCAATATGTTGAGCCCGATGTACATGGCGACTGCCTGGATCAGGTCGCCAAAGCGGGAGAAGAAGGTGTCGATCGCGGTCTTGCCCTCGTATTTCGAGTCGCGGTCGACCGGCAGGAAAAGCGCCTGGCGCGTGGTGTTCATCAACGAGTAATCGACGCTGTTCTCTGAAAACTTGATCATGCGAACCAGGTAGAAGAACGGAATAAAGCCGCCGAGCATCGGCCCGAACGCCAGCACGCCATATCCCAACGCCAGGATGACCGGCTGAAACAGGAGCGCGCCGCGCACGCCGACGAGGTGATAAATGCGCGAAACGAGAAACAGCTGGATGCCCAGGCTGATCAGCGTTACCCAGAAATAGAAATTGCCGTAGAACGCACCGATGAGCTCGCCGAGGTCGAGTGTCCCGCCGCTCTCGGCGACCCGCGCGACGGCATCGGCCTTGGCGTAGTCCGCGAGAATGTACTCGCCCGTGGTGTTAATCCAGTTGAGCAGTATCACGAACAGCGCCATGTGCATCAGGTAGCGATCGCGCAGCACCAGGCCGATGCCGCCAAGCAGCCGGGGCACCGGTCGGGAGCGGTCGATGTCGATTGCGCGCGATGCCGGCGGGATGGCGGTACGTTCCGGCTTGGCAAGGAACATCGTGGCGCACAGCGTGCCGGTCGCGAGGATCATGAGTCCCATGGGCGAGAGCGCCGCCACCGCCAGCTGCGTGAACTTGGAGCCGGCCAGCGCGCCCAGGTTGGCGCCCAGCATGATCACCACGAACAGGCGCTGGCCGCTCCTGACGTTGAACGAGTCGGCCGCAAAGGCCCACATCTGCGACACGACCAGGAGGCCGTAAATGCCGACCCAGATGAAGAACGGAAACGCGATCGGAACCTGGTAGTGGTTGAGCAGCGCGAACAGCGGCAAGGTCACCACGAAAAACAAGGTGACGGCGCGCAGCAGCTGCTCACCGTGGAGGTGATGCCGCAAGCGGCCATAGAGCGGCACGACGATCATCAGCACCAACGCCATGACCGCCACTGCGTAGGCGCGCGTCTCGGCTGAGAATTTGGTGAGCATGAAAGCTTCGCGCAGCGCTTTCACCACCTGGTACGACGAAAGCAGCAGGAATCCGTGCAGGAAGAACAGGAACGCAGTGCGGCCCTCGCCGGGCGCTACGCGCGTGACGAGCGACAGGAGCCGCTCGAAGCGGGTCAGGCTGGCGTGGTCAAAGTTCAAGCGTTCAACACCTCAGTACCGGACGCAACCATGGGCGCCAAGGGTGGTGCAGCGGCTACCGCGACCGCAGCCATGCACCGCCTGGTTCGCGCGCCCGCGGCCCGGCATCAGCCAGCTGCAGAGGGCTCGTGTTCGCGGTGATAGCGATGCACCGCCCAGAGCATGCTTTCCACCAGGCACCTGTAGCCGAGATTTTCGATGATATCGCTGGCCCCAGCCAGGGATTGCGCCTTGCCAAGCCGGATCTCGGCAAGGCTGAAGCAGTTGGACTGACTCCGGTACTGCCAAAGCAGTTCGCGTACCGCCATCTTCTGCTGGTAAACCTCCCAGACGCCGAGTGCCAGGGGCATGAAGCCCATCAGGAAAATCACGAAGGACTTCAAAGATACTTCGTGGAACGGAATGATGCTTGCCATTGGCTCCTTGAACAGCAGCAGGCACACGGCCATGACAGCCAACCCCGCCAGCAGCAGCACCTTGATCCGCTCAAGCCCGTGATGCCGTCGCGTCAGGCGCTGTATCTTGCGCTCGAAATAACGCGCCTGGCTTTCGATCCATTGACCGCGCACGATCTTCAGGCGCACGGCCAGCTCGTCGGCGTCGCGCGGCAGCTCTTCATCGATCCATCCCTCGGCGGTGCGCAGTACATAGGAGATCCAGCTGAATCCGCTGAAATGGCTGATACCCGTGACATCGAGCAGGCGCGTCACGTCGATCCGGTCGGAAACGCCCGCCATCGACAGGAAGAACCGGGTGCGAAGAGTCTCGGCGATGACCCGGAACATGAGCTGCCGGGAAAACCAGCGGCGGTGACGGGCGTATCGCGTCATCGCGATGGCGGCCGCAAATGCGGCTGCATAACCGTACATCAGCGCCGGGTGCGCCCACAGCTTTGCATACACCAGAAACAGCAGCCCCATGGCCACCGCGAGCCATCCCATCGTCTGGAAGACCCGGTCCGCGCGTCGCTGGTTGTAGACCGCCAGATAATCCGCTTTTGCAAACTCACCGGCTGCGTGCACCAGGGAGGATTGCACTACCGCGGGTAGTCCGGCGGGCGTTGCGAGCGTCACCAGCGCCTCCGGTGATGGAGCGAGCTCGAAAAAGCTGCTGTTGTAGTCGTTCAGCTCGTCCAGTATCTCGGCAAGCTCCGCCGGCACGCGACGATGAGTTCGCAGCTGGCACGGCCCGAGTCCGCCGCTGAGAAACCGCTCCCGCGCCGGAAGCGGTTCACGATCGCCATTACCCTCCCGTCGCATCGGAATCCAGCAGGCAAATTCGGGGCCACTCGTGTCACCCGATGCGGCATCCATGAACGCCACGGGTTGCAGCGCCGCATCAGGATCTGGAAGCGCATGCAGAAATCGCAGCAGCACCTGCGATGTGCCGCCGACCAGACCCGTGCTTACGCCATCCCACAGTGCGAGGATGACGTTGCTCTTGCGCGTGAGGCACGCGGCCAGGCGATGGTACAGCTCATCTCTCGCCGCGCGGTCCAGCGGCGCCCCAGGCAACTGCAGGCCTGCTGGAATCGGCAACTCGATCTGTTCGACTCCAGGTTGAGCCAGGAACTCCTGGAGTTCGGCCAGTGAAATGGCCGAAAAGTCCGCAGCATACTCGTGCAGCGGCATCGGCAGCAGTGCTGTCACAGGCAATTGGTGCCGCAGTGCCACCCGCACAACGATGCGATCGGCGCCGTCCGCCATTCCACTCACGACGCGTAATGGGGTATCCGGCAGGCGCTGACGCAGGTCGGTGAACACGCGATCAAGCGCCGCCTCCGCGGCCGCGATGTCGTCCGGATGCGGATCGCGATGACCGGTCACGCCGATCAGCAGTGGTGTGGCCGATTGCTGGTCCGATCTGGGGAGCTCCGGCACTCTGAAATTCTTCCGAGTAGTACGCCGCAACCATGGTACCCGAGATTCCAGGCGTCACACGCGGTTGCCAACTGCCCCGGTGTTCGCATGCAAACGTGTCATGACTTCTGATGCGGTGCAAAAATCGTCGGGCCGAGCCGATCCCCTGCCCAATCGCCGGCGTTACGGGGCGACGGTGGTCAGCGTGCCTTGCGCAAGCGGCTGTCCCCCGGCGCGCAACTGCAGTTCGATGGGCGCGGCGCGCGAAAACTCCAGCACGAAGACCCGTGTCCCGGCTTCCGAACGAATGACGACCTGGCCGCTCGCGGAGTCCAGTCGCACACCAGCGGGCTCTCCGACCAATGACGTCGCCGCCGGATCAAACCCGACGATGACTTCGCTGGGTTTCGTTGCCGACAGCTTCAGCTCGAGCCTGAGTCCCTCGCCCGCGCGCCGCAGCGACGCGCTGGCCTCGATGCCTTCCGCCTGGACGGTCCAATGATCGCGCGCCGCGCGGCTCCCCGTCCCGCCGGCCGCAACCACGGATCCCTGCAGGTCCGCCCCGGGCGTGCTGTCATCAACCAGCAGGTAGCCGACACCCACGATCGCCATTCCGCCGAGCAGCGTTGCGGCCAGGCCATAAAGCCGCCAGTTTCGTTGCCGGCCCTCCAGAGCGCCTGGCCGCGGCGAAATCGCAGGTTCCGCGAGAATCGCTGCCCGGAGGCCGGCGGGCGGCTCAGCAAGCGGGATGTCGCGCAGCAGACGGTCCAGCCGCCCGAACTGGTCGTGCAGGCGCCGGGCCTCCGGGTCCTGCAGCAGCAGGCGGGCCAGCTCAGCCCGTTCGGCAGTCGATAGCGCACCATCGAGGTCGGACTGGATCAGATCGTGCAGCCGGGTACTGTCCATCGTCACAACGCCCCGCGCGATGCCAGTTGCTCTTTCAATTGCTGGCGGGCCTCGTACAGCCGCGACTTGACCGTGCCGGCCTCGATGCCGAGGATCTGCGCCATGTCCTCGTAGCTGCGGTCAACGAAGTACCTGAGCACGATCACCGCCCGGTGTTCCGGATTGAGCTTCTGAACGGCGTCCAGCACCGCACCGCGCAGTTGGTCCGTCGCCAGCAATTCGGTCGGGTCCGCGTCATCCGCGGGGAACTGCTCGTCTACCGGACCCGCGCTGCGGCCGCGCACCCGCAGGATGTCAAGCGACTCATTTATCGCCATCCGGTAGATCCAGCTGTAGAACTTGAACCGGGGGTCATAACTGGAAAGATTCTGATAGGCCTTCAGGAATACGGTCTGGGCGACATCGCGGGCATCTTCCGGGTTGCGCAGCATCCGCACCGCAACGTTGAAAACCGGTCTTTCATAATGTTCGACGAGTGCGGCAAAGGCCTGCGGGTTTCCCGCGAGGCACTCGCGGACCCGCGCTGCATCGACTTCCTCACTCATGATAAGTACGCATCAGAGCTCGAAAAGTTGGCCGGGAGCATGCTGGCCACGGCCGCCCCTTGACTGTTCCGCAGTACCCGAAATCCCGTACCATCCACCCGGTGGCAAGCAGTGAAGGCCGGCCTCTTTGGCCACTTTAGCGTCGGTCTGGAGCGCGCGACAAGCACGACAGACCCGGCAAGGATTAGGTCGTCTGGAGCCAACGGGGCGTCACGAGACGTGACAGCGACGATATTTCTGCAGGCTGCCGGTCTCGCCATGCTCCCCTCGCTGGTGTGGGGATGGTTTTTCGTCTCCCGCAACCCCGAATCGCGCCAGCTGGTCATCGTGACCTTTCTGATGGGGACGCTGGCCGTTGTGCCGCTGCTGCTGTTCATGGCGGGGCTCGGCGTACAGCTGCAGGGCCAGGAAGTGGCGGCGGCCCCGCTTGCCGGCGGGGACCTCGCGCAGCAGGGGCCCGGCGTGCTGGCCTTCCTGGTCGGCGTGGCGCTGGTGCTGTTCGGCATCGTCTGGCTGTTTCACGTGATCTCAAAGCGGGTTACCCGGCACTCGTTGCGCCTCGGCGCGTTGCTGCTGGCGGCGCTCGTGGTGCTGGCGGCGACCCTCAGCTATGACCAGCTGCAGCAGAGTCTTGGTCCGCTGGGTGCGCAACTGGCCGGCCTGTTTCATTTCCTGGTGGTTTTTTCCCTGTTCATGTTCCTCCTCGAGCGGTTCAGCGCCCGCACCGCCGCCAATGCCATGATCGCAGCGCTTGCCGCGGTGCTCGTCCTGTTGGTGGTCAATGCCGATGCCAGGCTGGCAACCGGCGATGAGGCGGAGCTGAGCTCGATTTCCACGATCTTCAGCCTCCCGTTCCTGCTCAGGATCGCCGAGCAGGGCACGCTGACGCTGAGGATCCTGAATTTCATGCAGGTGTATCTGGCATTCGCGGCCGTCGCGGTCAGTACGCTCCTGGTCATCGCGATGGTCCACGTGACTTACCTGCTGCACGAGAAGCGGTGGATCAAGCTGCTGCACGCGGCATCGCTCGTGTTCTTCTCGCTGCCGTTCCTGGCCTGGGCGATGGCGACCATCAGTCCAGACGCGCCGCTCGCCAACGCGCACCAGTCGGCGCCGCTGGCCGTCGAGATCGCCTGGTTCGCCAATGCCGTACTGCTGGCCGCGCTCTCGACCTGGTCGGTCATCGAATTCACCCGCCAGTCCGGTGCGGCGGCGCTTGGCCTGTTCAACGGGCTTTACGAAGAGCCCCTCAACTTTCTCGGCGTCGGGCTGTTCCTGACCGTGTTCGTCGCCCTGTTCCACTGGTTCGGGCTTTCCGTGATGGCATTCAGCCTGATCTTCCTGGCCTTCGCCGAGGAGTATTCGAAGCACCTGATCGTCCGGTTCACCGACGATGACAGCATCCAGTCGATCGACGATGCGATCGAGTTCTCAATCATCGTCGGGCTGGCCTTCGCCTTTGCCGAAAATGTCCTGCTCTATTTCCCGCGGCTGCTCGCGGCGCAGGACATCCCGGCATTGCTGTTCCGCTCGGTGCTTACGGTTCTGATGCACGCGGTTGCTTCGGGAATTTTCGGTTACTTCTACGGGCTCGCGCATTTTTCCACCGAGGAAGTGCGCAGAAACCATGCGGCGCGGGGTCGCGTGTACCGGATACTCCACCGGATCTTCCTGTGTCACCGCCAGCACCTCTACCACGAGGCCAAGCTGTTCGAGGGGCTGGTCATCGCCGGCACCTACCACGCGGCCTACAATCTCGCGGCGAGCCAGGGCCGGATCGGCATCATGCTGGGCCTGGTCGGCGGCGGCTGTGCATTCCTCTACTACCTGCTTGGGCTGAAATCCAACCGAAAAAGGATCGGGGCGATTTCTGACAATCGGGTCCACAGGACTTACGTCGGCACTCTCCGGCAGCGCTCGCCCTAGAGGATCTTGAGCGACAGCATCCATTCGTCGTCCAGCTTGCGGCCGTTTTCGAAACCGGCGGCGTAGCCGAACGACAGGGTCATGTCGAGCCGGTTGAGCACGGTGAAGCTGAGATCGACCTGCGCGCCGGCATTGTAGAAGGTGCGTCGCTCCGAGCCGTCGGCGGGCTTGGCGGTCAGCACGCCGACGAACAGCGCGGGGCGTGCCCAGCCGAGGAAGAACCCCGGCGATCCGATTTCCTCGAAACGCAGCGGCGGCAGGTTCAGTTCCAGCACGCTCTTGCCGAATTCCCGGCCCTCCAGCTCGTCGATCTCAAAACCCGGAAAGCTGTCGTACTCCCGGTAACGCTTGATCTCGCTGTCGTCCACATAGTTGTTGCCGAAGCCGCCGAAGTAGAAGCTCGCGAGGCTGTTGGCGCGGTCTCCGCCAGCCATGCCCGCTGCGTTGTATAGCCACACGGACGAGTTTCCGAATGGAAGCGCAAAGCCGAAATCGAGGCCGCCGCGCAATCTGGACACGGAATCCCCGCCGGCCCTATCGACATTTCCGGCGAGCCCCCAGCGATAACCTTTTTCGTGGTCCACCGCCCCCTGCGAGCGGCGCGTGTCGGTGTAGTCGAGCTCAACCTTGCCCGAAACGATCTCCTCGAAGCCGGACGGCACGTTCTGGTTGCCCGGCAACGTGTCCAGGTTGGTGAAATACGCGGCGGCAACCGACAGATCCAGCCGGCGCGGATCGTCGAAGATGAGCGCCTTGCTGTACTCGCCGAGGAACGCGTCGCCCTTGCGGCTGCGCTCGGTCGGGCCGAACAGGTCATAGAAGTCTGCGCCGTTGTGCCAGTACTCCCAGCGCCAAACGGGCGTCTCGTAGCGCACGTTGACGTGCAGTTTTTCGCTCGACGGCAGGTCCTGGTCCCACCACGAGTAGCTGGCGGAGACATCGAGTCTGTGGAACTGGGCAGGGTCTGCGAAGCGAACTTGCCAGCCGACCGCCTCGGTATCGCGGTAACCCTCGATGATGGGGAAGCCACCGGCATACTCGAGTTCGCGCATGGGCCGATACTTGCCGCGACGCGTGATCATGGACTCCAGGTCGACCTCGGAAGGCGGGCTCACGACCCACTCGCGGACGACTGGGTGCAACCTCGCGATTTGCGCGCCGAGAAACGTGATGGCGCTGACATCCTCCAGCGGCTTCGGCTCGATGATCGTCGGCGCGAAGCCTTCCCCGGTGTACTCCTGGACGATCAGCGTGCCATCCGCCATCGGGATCGGTCGGAAAAAGCCGGTTTCGGCGTTGCTGACCGCCTCGAGTTCGCCGGTCGCAAGCTCGATGCGGAAAATGTTGGAAACGCCGGTGTAGTAGGAACTGCCGTACAGATACCGGCCATCGCGCGTGAATACGAAGCCCTCGGGTATGGCCTGGCCGAAGTCGGTCCGGACAGTCGGTTCCACTCTGCCGGCTTCGAGATCTGCCCTGCGAAACACGTTCAGGAGTTGTTTGCCGTCGATTGACCCGATCGACATCGATAGCAGGGAGCCGTCAGCCGAGACGTCGAGTTCGAAGGCTACGTCACCGTAGGGCCAGGTATAAACCTGGTTCCATTCCGTGTAGGGGAACGGAATGCGTACCAGAGTCACATAGCCGTTGAGCGTCCGCAGACCCCAAAGCGAGCGGTCAGACTCGTCGAAGCAGATGTCGCCGATGCGTGCGTCCCTGAGCAGCATGCGTGAGTCGCCCGAGTCGACATCCACCGCCATCAGGTCCCGCCAGGAGTCGTAGTTGTCGGCGGTGTAGAACAGCGTCCGGGTGCCCGGATCAAAGGCGGTCGACGCCACCCGAAACTTCTGCGGTCCCTTGATGTCGACAAGCTTCCGGATGCTGCCGTCTTTCAGCGACACCTCGCCGGCATAAGCGACGACGCCGGGATACTGGAAGGCACCGATCAGCGAACTCGTCGTCGCGTCGTAGAAGGAACGCGACACGGAGCCGAGCGCCTGAGGCGTGACGCGGCGGCCGGTCGTGAGCGGATGTCCGCGCACCGAACGCAGGTTGGCCTCCTGGAATTCATGCTCCCAGGCAATCCAGTCGTCCCACGCGGTTTCGAGCGGCTTGCCGAATACCTGGGCGAACTGGCGCGCGTAATATGCCTCGCTCCCTTCGCCACGCTTGAGCCAGTCGATCACGGCCTCTGGCGAATAGACGTAAGCGAGGTAGCTGTAGAATCGCGTACCGTACAGGTAGGCGTTGGTCATGGTCTGGAAATCCGCGGCAACGCCCTTGGATACGAGGCCGAGGGGGCTGTAGAAATGCGCGTGATCACGGACCATCGCGCGGAACACCATTTCGTCGAAGGCGCCCTGGGCCCGGCCGATGCCCCCCGCCATCCAGGTTTCCATGAAATTGGCGGCGCCTTCGAAATACCAGCGCGGTGCGCTGAGTCGCGGCACCGTGAGGTAGTTGTAGAGGATCGTCTCCGGGTGTCTGTCGGACGGAGCCGGTTTGCCGCCGAAAAACCGGCGCCAGCGCAGGTCGCGGGAGTTGGCCACGTCCGCGTTCACGATGTGCACGGCTTCGTGGTTCATCAGCGAGTAAATGCGCTCGCTGCTCGGCATCGTTTCCAGCGTGCGGCTGGGCGGGGCGACGTACAGCATGACGCCGTTGCGGGGTGAGGCGCCGGCACTCGCGTTGCCGTAGTCCGCGAAGTCGTTCATCAACACCATCGTCTTTTCGGACGGCGTCCATTCGAAGATTCGCCGCTGAAACTGCAGGGAGTTGTAGAAGGTGCTCGCGACGAGGGGCGTCAGATAGGTCTGGAAGGGATCGAGATAGAGCAGCTGAAGATCATCGGTCTCGATCTGGTCCATCTCGAAGGGATCGGCGAGAACCGGTTGGCTGACCAGAAACGCGGCGACCCACAGGCTGCAGATAACCCGTGACGAAAACAGGGCCACCGGCATGCGCGCCGGTGGCCCAGTGAGCTTCAGCATTCCAACGATAGCCAGATTCGTTAGTAGGCGGCGGCCTTCATGGCGTCGTTGCCGAGGGCGGCGCGGAAGGCATCGCTGGCGAGCGCCTGGCGGAAGCCGTCGCTGGCCATCGCCTGCTTGAAGCCGTCGCTGGCCATCGCCTGCCTGAAGCTGTCGCTGGCCATCGCCTGCTTGAAGCCGTCGCTGGCAAGCGCCTGGCGGAAGCTGTTGCTGGCGAGCGCCTGGCGGAAGCTGTCGCTGGCCATCGCCTGCTTGAAGC
>JBAQWM010000055.1:0-12126 GCA_049298915.1 Steroidobacteraceae bacterium
AATCCGCGGCCGGATTTCCTCGATGGCCTCGGCTGGCAGTTCCGACAGGAATCTGGACGGGTCACGATAGGAAGTGTGCCCGAAAATGCGCCGGCTCTCCGCATGGCTGAGATACAGCTGCTGCATCGCGCGCGTGAGCCCGACATAGCACAGACGCCGTTCCTCGGGCAGCTTCTCGGCATCGAATGCGGAGCGCTCCGAAGGGAACAGCCCTTCCTCCAGGCCGACGATGAACACGGTCGGAAACTCCAGGCCCTTGGCCGCGTGCAGGGTCATCAGCTGCACGCAGTCGAGACCGGTTGCAGCCTGGGTCTCGCCGGACTCGAGTGTGGCATGCGCGAGGAATGCCGGCAGCGGTGCCAGACCGTCGTCATGCTCCGGAACAAAGCCCTCGGCCGCATTGACGAGTTCGTCGAGGTTCTCGACGCGCGCCTCACCCCGGTTGTCCTTCTCGCGCGCATGGTGCGCGCGCAGCCCGGATCGCTCGATGACCAGGCGGACCTGCTCGTGCAATGGCAGCTCCTCAATCTGCGCTGCGAGATCTTCGATCAGGGCAAGGAATGCACGCAGTGCAGCGGCCGCGCGGGATGGCAAAGCCGGGGCGAGCGCCTGCCCGGCATCCCACAACGAGAGACTCTTCTCCCTGGCGGCCGAGCGGAGCCGCTCCATCGTGGCATTGCCGATGCCACGTGCCGGCAGGTTGATGACGCGCTCGAACGACAGGTCCTCGCCGCGCATCTGGGTCAGGCGCAGATAGCTGAGGGCGTCCTTGATCTCGGCGCGTTCGAAGAATCGCAGACCGCCGTACACTCGATACGGCATGCGCGCGGCCATCAGCGCCTCCTCGAATGCGCGCGACTGGGCGTTGGACCGATACAGCACGGCCGCCGCCGCGAGTGGCAGGCCGCTCCGCTGGTGCGCGCGGATCCGCTCCAGCACGAAATCCGCCTCGTCGCGCTCGTTGAAGGCGGCATACACGCGGATCGGCGCGCCGCCCCTGGCCGCGGTCCACAACTCCTTGCCCATGCGGTCGGTGTTCTTCGCGATGATCGCGTTGGCGGCACCCAGGATCACCGCCGTGGAACGGTAGTTCTGCTCGAGGCGGTGGACGGTCGCGGAAAAGTCGCGACGGAAGTGCTGCATGTTCTCGACCCGCGCGCCCCGCCACCGGTAGATGGACTGGTCGTCATCGCCGACGACAAACGGGATGCCCGGCGGGCCGGCGAGGAATTTCAGCCATTGGTACTGGATACCGTTGGTATCCTGGAACTCGTCCACCAGCAGGTGGCGGAAGCGCTCGCGGTAATACGAGCCCAGGTCAGCGATGTCGCGCAACGCCTCGAAGCTGCGCAGCAGCAGTTCGGCGAAATCCACGACGCCCGCCTGCTCACAGCGCTGCTGGTACAGCTCGTAGAGCCTGATCAGCTGCTGGCGCATTGGATCGCCGCGGTCGTCGATCCCCTTTGCGCGCCGCCCTTCGTCCTTGTGCCTGTTGATGAATCCCTGGACTTCGCGCGGGACCCAGCGTTGCTCGTCGAGATTCTGCTCGCGGATGATCTTGCGCACCAGCCGGTGCTGGTCATCCTCGTCGAGGATGTGGAATGACTGCGGCAGTCCCGCCTCGCGCCAATGACGGCGCAGCAGCCGGTGGGCGATGCCGTGGAATGTACCGACCCACAGCGCGCCGCCGGGCATGTGGAGCAGCGCCTCGATGCGCCCGCGCATTTCGGCTGCCGCCTTGTTCGTGAAGGTGACGGCCATGAGACCGTGGGGTGAAACGCCATGCTCGCGTATCAGCCAGGCGGCGCGATGCGTCAGCACGCGCGTTTTTCCGCTGCCGGCGCCGGCCAGCACCAGGACCGGGACGAGCGGGGCCGAAACGGCTGCGCGCTGGGCGTCGTTCAGCGATTCGAGGAGTCCGTGGTGCGGCATGGGGCGCGCATTCTAGCAAGCGCACCACAGGCTACGGAGACGCCGGTCGGACGGTGTCCTGGGCAAAATTCACGAGCGCGAGCGCTAGCGCAATGACAACCGGCCCGAGGAACATTCCGATGACCCCGAAGGCGATCAGACCGCCAAGCACGCCGATGAAGACCGCCAGCGTCGGCACGAATGCGCGGCCGGAGATCAGCAGCGGTTTCAGGAAGTTGTCCACGGTGCTGACCACGAGACCGGTCACCGCCAGCACGATCGCCGCCCCGTAGCGGCCCTGGAACAGCAGCATGCCTACCGCCGGCACCCAGACCAGCGCCGTGCCGCCGAATGGCACGATCGACAGCACCGCGGCGATCACGCCGAATACGACCGGCGCAGGAAGATCGACCAGCGAGAAGCCGATGCCGAGCAGCAACCCCTGGATCATCGCGGTCACCACCGTGCCCAGCACGACCGCACGCGTCACCGCGCCGAGCCGGTTCCACAATTCGTCCCGCCTCGTGCGTTCCAGTGGCACCAGGCTTATCGTTGCGCGGGCCATCATCCGGCCGTCGCGGACGAAGAAGAACAGCAGGAACAGCATCACCGTGAAATTCACGGCTGTGCCGAGCGCGCCGAGCAGCGCCGCGCCGCCGAGGGCGGCGAGCTTCTCGAACAGCTTCTTTGCGGTCATCAGCAGCCAGGCCTGCACCTCGTCGGCGCTGACGCTCGCGTATTGATCGAGCCACTGAAGCGCCGGACCGAGCAATGGCAGGCTGGCGAGGTCGGAAACGCCACGGCCCTGATGCTGTTCGAGCCATTGCTGGAGCAGGCTGGCAAGCCCCGCGGCCTGCCGGCCGAAAGCGACGGCAAGCGTTGCGAGCGGGCCGATGAACATCAGCAGCACGAATATAGTCAGCACCGAAGCGGCGAGCGAAGTGCGCCCGCGCAGCAGGCCGGCCAGGCGTTCCTGTGCAGGCTGCAGCAGGAATGCAAGGAAAATCGCCCAGGCCAGTGGCGCGAAGAACGGCTCGAGGATCTGGTACACCAGCGCCGCGAGCAGCGCCAGCCCGGCAACGGCGAGCACACGTTCGTAGAAGCGCGGGTCCGCAGGATCCGTCACGCCCGCTATTCCTGCAGTGCCGCACGCAGGCGCGCCGCGTGCCCGGCGAGCACCGACTGCTCGGCCGGTTTGGCTGCGTGGATGCCGAGATCCCTGCCCGCGTAGCGCGGAATGACGTGGATGTGCAGATGAAACACGCTCTGGCCTGCCGCGGCGCCATTCAGCTGCGCGATCATGATTCCCGGGGCCGCGAATACCCTTTGCACCGCGCGCGCCACGGTCTGCGCGGTTCGCATCGCGGCCGCAGCTGCTTCCGGCGACGTGGAAAAAATATCCTCGCCGGCAGTCTTCGGAATGACCAGCGTGTGGCCCTCGGCCTGCGGCATGATATCCATGAATGCCAGAGTGTCCGCGTCCTCGTAGACGCGGTGGCAGGGGATCTCGCCGCGCACGATACGCGCAAAAATGTTGTCCGGGTCATAGGCCATCGAGACGCTCCGGATCGATTTCAATGGTGAGCAGGCAGTGGTCCGGCCAGCGCCCGCCTGCGGGGTAATACCACACCTTGTATGAGCCTGCTACGAGCGCGTGGGAGAGTTTCCGTCCGAGCACGAAGTGATCGACCGGCTGGCGCGGGCCGTGGCCGTTGCGGCAGGCGACCGCGCCATGTCCAAGGCCCGGATTCCCGAGTTCGGCACCGGGCGGGTCGCCATCATTGAGCTCCGGCCAGATCGCCACGGTCCGGCCCTTGGCATCGCGCGCGGACCCGCGTTCGAGGTCGAAACGCCGGTTGAAGTCGCCAATCACGGCAAATGCATTGTCGGCGCGCGCGCGACGGTCAATCCAGTCCTCCAGGACCGGCACCTGCCGCTGAAGCTGCCTGCAGGCATCACGTGGCTCGCTCAGCGGATCCGAGTTGCAGGCGGACTTCAGGTGCACGGTCAGCAGCCGGATCGCGCGCCCGGTGCCGGGATAGAGCGTGAGATCCGCGCCGCGGCGCAGCTCATCGCCGAGTCCGAGCGGGCGGTAATCGCGATCGCAGCGATGTGGAATGCCGCGGCGGACCGCGAAGCCCAGATTCTGCACATTGTGCCGGGTCGTGAAGCAGAAGACATGCTGCGGAAAAATGCGCTTTGCGACCTCGCGGCCGTCGATTTCCTGCATCGCGATGACGTCCAGTTCTGCGGAGCGCGCGAAGTCACGCAGGCGGGCGAGGTCGCGCTCGCTCCAGCGCCCCCCGGGGACCAGGTCGCAGGGAACGACGCGGTCGCGGCCGCGCGCGCGCTGATCCCTGCCGGTGCAATTCCGCGCCAGCGCGTCGAAGGTTGCGGGCAGCATCATCCACTCGAGATTCCAGGTGCCGATGCGCAGCTGTTCAGCATCCGCCGCGGATGTCGCGAGCGCCAGCGCGAGCGCAGGCACTGCCAGGCGGATCATCCGGCGGGGCGCCGGTTGGCGACGAGATCCTGCACCACGGCCGGATCCGCGAGTGTCGAGGTGTCGCCGAGCTCCCCGTGCTCGTTCGCGGCGATCTTGCGCAGGATCCGCCTCATGATCTTGCCGGAGCGCGTCTTCGGCAGCGCCGGCGCCCACTGGATGAAATCGGGCTGCGCGATCGGGCCGATATCCTTGCGCACCCAGGCCACGAGCTCGGCGCGGAGCTTTTCGCTCGGCTGTTCTCCCGAGATCAGCGTCACATAGGCGTAGATGCCCTGGCCCTTGATTTCGTGCGGGAAGCCGACCACGGCGGCTTCGGCGACCTTGGCATGCGCGACCAGCGCGCTCTCGACTTCGGCGGTGCCGATCCGGTGACCCGAGACATTGATGACGTCGTCCACGCGGCCCGTGATCCAGTAATAGCCGTCCTCGTCGCGCCGCGCGCCGTCACCCGTGAAATAGCTGCCACGGAAGGTCCTGAAATAGGTGTCTATGAAGCGCTGGTGGTCGCCGTATACCGTGCGCATCTGGCCTGGCCAGCTGTCTTTTATCACCAGATTGCCGTCGGCGGTGCCCTGCAGCTCGCGGCCATCGTTGTCCACGAGTGCGGGCACGATGCCAGGCAGCGGCAGAGTCGCAGAACCGGCCTTCAGCGCCGTCGCGCCGGGAAGCGGCGAGATCAGTATCCCGCCGGTCTCGGTCTGCCACCAGGTGTCGACGATCGGACAGCGCCCGTCGCCGACCACGCGGTAATACCACTCCCAGGCCTCCGGATTGATCGGTTCGCCGACCGTGCCGAGCAGACGCAGGCTCCTGCGCGAGCATGCCTTCACCGGCCCATCACCATCGCGCATCAGCGCCCGGATTGCGGTCGGCGCAGTGTAGAAAATCGTGACCCGGTGCTTGTCTACGACGCGCCAGAAGCGCGATACATCCGGGAAATTCGGCACACCCTCGAATATCAGGCTGGTCGCGCCATTCGACAGCGGGCCGTAGACGATATAGCTGTGGCCGGTGACCCAGCCGACATCCGCCGTGCACCAGTAGACATCGTCCTCGCGGTAGTCGAAGACGCAGGAAAATGTGAAATTCACGTAGACCAGGTAGCCGCCGCTGGTATGCAGCACGCCTTTGGGCTTGCCGGTTGAGCCCGAGGTGTACAGGATGAAAAGCGGGTCTTCGGCATTCATCTGCTCGGGCTCGCAGACTGGCTGCTGTGCCGCGGTCAGCTGGTGGTACCAGAGATCGCGGCCGCCGACCCAGTTGACCCGGCCGCCCGTGCGGCGCACGACGATGACATGCCTGACCTTGAGACCGCGCGAGGCGATCGCGGCGTCGACATTGGACTTGAGTGGAATCGTCTTGTTGCCGCGCACGCCCTCATCGGCCGTGATCACGAGCGTCGATTCGCAATCGCTGATGCGCCCGGCAAGCGACTCCGGCGAGAAGCCGCCGAATACGACCGAATGCACGGCGCCAATGCGCGCGCAGGCCAGCATTGCGACCGCGGCCTCGGGAATCATCGGCATGTAGATCGTGACGCGATCGCCCTTGACGACGCCCGCCGCTCGCAGCGCATTGCCGAAGCGGCAGACGTCGGCGTGCAGTTCCCGGTAGCTGATCGCACGCGAACTGCCGGGATCGTCGCCCTCGAACAGCAGCGCCGTCTTGTCGCCGCGCGCGGCGAGCTGGCGGTCGAGGCAGTTGACCGAGACATTCAGTTCCCCGTCCTCGAACCAGCGCAGGCGGAAGTCGGCGGGATCGAATGAGACGTCCTTGATGCGGGTCGGGAAGCGGATCCAGTCGACGCGCTTCGCGATCCGCGCCCAGAAGCCCGCCGGATCCCGCACCGACTCCCGGTACATCGCCTCGTATTCCGGGGTCTTGACCCTGGCGTCCCTGGCAAATGCCGCCGGTACCGGATGCTTGTGCACGATCATGGTGCTCATTCTAAATGGATTGACGCAGGTCAAGGCGGCGGACGCCCCGGCCGGTAGCCTTGGCACCGGGACGCGGGAGTGGCTCGTGAATATACTGGTCCTGCTGCCGCTGCTGACGGCGCTCGCCGCCGCCGCCGACGGGCTGCCGGCGCCGCTTGCGGGCGGCAAGGCCGGGCTCGAACTGCGTTATCGCCATGAATATGTCGAGCAGCCCGACAAGCCGTCCACCGCCACGGCGAATACCCTGAGGCTGCGCCTGAATCTGCGCTCCGGAAGTGTCGGCGGAATCTCGGCTTTTGCCGAGTTGGACCACGTCCTGGTCGTCGGCGCGGAGCGCTACGACAGCACGCGCAATGGCCGGGTGGAATATCCGGTCGTCGCCGATCCGGAGGGCACCGACCTGAACCAGCTCTACCTGCAGTACGCAGGAAAAGCCGGGACGATCCTGCGCATTGGCCGGCAGCGCATGCGGCTGGACAGCGAGAGATTCATCGGCGCGGTCGGCTGGCGCCAGAATGAGCAAACCTACGACGCCGTCATGCTGGAAACGACGGCGCTGCCGGGATTCACCGCGAGTTACGCATATATCGATGAAGTGCGACGTCCGTTCGGGCCGGATCCGGGCTCGCCGCAGCACGCATTCGCGAGCGACAGCCACATCCTGAATCTGAAACTGACGCGGCTGCCGGTCGGCGTACTGACCGCCTATGGATATTTCCTGGATTTCAGCGATGCGCCGCAGCTGTCATCCGGCACCCACGGCC
Source organism: Steroidobacteraceae bacterium (assembly GCA_049298915.1). Classification (GTDB taxonomy): domain Bacteria; phylum Pseudomonadota; class Gammaproteobacteria; order Steroidobacterales; family Steroidobacteraceae; genus SCUD01. Next base: position 7,119 of record JBAQWM010000055.1, read on the forward strand.
TCCGCTACGATGGCAGCCACGCCTTCGGCGGGGAACTGAAGCTCGGGTGGGCGCTCGAGTACGCGCGACAGCGGGATGGCTCGCGCAATCCGGCCAACATCGATGCCGACTACAGCCTGATCGAATTGGGCCTGGGGAACCAGGCCGCGGGCGTCACGATCGGGCGCGAAGCACTGTCCGGTGAACGCGGCACATTCACCGCGTCAATGAACCCGGCATTCCAGACCCCGCTTGCGACGCTGCACAAGTGGCAGGGCTGGGCCGACAAGTTCCTGACCACGCCGAGCGCCGGCATCGAGGACATCTACATCGGGCTGCGCGGAAGCCTTGCGGGATGGAACGGCCAGATCGTCTGGCACGACTTCCAGGCGCAGGCGACCGGCCTGCACTATGGGACCGAGCTCGATATTTCGGTGTCGAGGAAATTTGCAGGGCGCTACGAAGTGCTCGCGAAGCATGCCGACTATTCCGCCAGCAGGCTCTCCACGGACACACGCAAGTTCTGGCTGCAGCTTGCAGCCTCGTTCTGAGGACGGCCAGTCACAGGCCGTCGATGTATCGGGGCTTATTTCCCGGCCGGCGGCGCGATGTCCGCCCAGCCTTCGCGCAGGCGCAGATCGCGTTGCGGATAGGGAATCGTGATCCCGGCCTCGGCGAACAGGTCCCAGATTTCGAGGTGCAGGTCCGAGCGCACGTTATTGATCCCGTCTTCCGGATCGCGGATCCAGAAACGCAGCTCCAGCGCGATGCCGTTGTCGGCGAAGCTCATGATGCGGCTCGCCGGCGCCGGGTCCTTGATCACCCGCGGGTGTCGGCTTGCCGCCTCGAGCAGCAGGCTGAGCGCTACCCGCGGATCGTCCTGATAGCTGATCTGCACCGGCAGTTTCAGCCGGATTGAGCGATCGCCGTAACTCCAGTTCACGACTTCCATACTGATGACGTTTTCGTTCGGGATCAGCGTATCCACCCCGTCACGATCGCGCACGACGATATAACGCGCGCGCAATTCCTTCACGACGCCGAAACGATCGCCGATCGTGATGACATCGCCCTGGCGTATCGAGCGGTCGCCAACCAGGATGAAGCCGCTGACGAAATTCGCGGCGATTCGCTGCAGGCCGAAGCCGAGGCCGATGCCCAGCGCGCCGCCGAATACCGCCAGTGCCGCGAGGTCGATGCCGACCGCGTTCAGACCGAGCAGGCCCGCGATCAGAAGCAGGATCAGCCGCACAAACTTGGCGATGCCAACCCGCAGGCCGATCGAAATCTGGCTCGACGACATCAGGCCACGGGTCGCGATCGTGCCGAGATATGCGCCCGCCATCAGGAAGATGAACAGCGTCAGGACGGCCTTCATGGCGTCGAGCAGCGAGAAACCCCGCTTGCCGAGCGGGATCTCCACGCCATCGAGCGCGGCGGCCACCGGCTGGAGCCAGTCCAGCAGGTACATGGCGACAAGCAGCCAGGCGATCCAGGTGATCAGATGCTCGGACGCCGCGAGCAGCGGTCCCGGGCGGAGCACGCGCTTCAGGACGTCGATCAGGAGGCGTACCGCGGCGAGCGTCAGCGCGAGTATCGCGATGATAGAGACCAGCCCGTAGGGCAGCCCGGCACTGTCCAGTACCGCGCCCGCGCCAACGGCGGTCAATCCCAGAAAAGCCAGGAACGCGATCCGGCCGCTGAGCGTGGAGACGACTTCAGGCGGGGATTCGGCACCGGTCCTGCCGGCGCTCTCGAGGTATCTTCCGAGCGCGCGTGCCGCGAACCACGAGCAACCGACGGCGAGCAGGACGACGCCGATCTGCCACCACTGGTCGGGCTGCTGCAGACGCGCGAGCCCCTGGGCAAGGAACTCGGCGGCGAATCCCCAAATGTCGCTCATATCCGGCTGCCTCCGGCGGGAACCATAGCGCGCCGGTCGCCATTAGGCGAATGACAGGCCGCGCCAGCCACCGGCATTCAGAGCAGCCCGTACTTCCTGGCCAGCAGCCAGGTCAGGGTGATCCACATCAGCACCGCGAGCGGCAGCCCGGCGCGCACGAAATCACTGAACCGGTAGCCGGCCGCGGCCATGACCAGCAGGTTGGTCTGGTACCCCATCGGTGTCGCATAACTGATGTTGCACCCGAACAGCACCGCGAGCACGAAAGGCCGGGCGTCCACGCCGAGGGTCGTGGCCATCGCGATGGCTACCGGCGTGCCGATGATCGCGGCGGCGTTGTTCGACACGAAATTCGTGACGATGCCCATCAGCAGCATCAGCGCCATGATCATCGCAGCCGGCGGGATGATGTCACCAAGACCGGCCAGACTGTAGCCGGCGAATGCGATCAGCCCGGTTGCCGTGAGCGCTTCGCCGAGCGCGAGACTCGCGACGACGATCATGATGACCTTCGACGACAACGCATCGGTCGCTTCCTGCCAGCGCAAGCAGCCCGTCAGCAGCATCGCAGCGACGCCGACCGCAGATGCCAGCACCATCGGGAGCATCTTGCTCGCGGCCATCAGGATCACACCGGCCAGGATTGCCAGTGCGAGCGGGGCGCGGCGCGTGTGGGGAAGCTCCAGGGTCGCATCGAGGATCAATACGCCCGGTGCCGCCCGCAGCCGCTCGATGCCGTCTATGGTTCCCCGCAGCAACACGACGTCACCGGGCCGCAGCAGTGCAACGGCAGGGTCGATCTGCGACTCACTGCCCGGGCGATGCAGTCCGATCACGGACAGCCCATGTTCGTCGCCGAAGCGGCCCGCAGCCAGCTTCGTGCCGCCGAGGTCGGAGTCGGAAGTGACCAGCGCCTGCGCCAGCTTCTGGCCCGGTTGCGACGCGGGTCCATCCTGTTCAGCCGGGTGCAACCAGGCGCCGAGGACAGTCGCATACTCGCGCAGCTGTTCCGGTGAATCGCGCACGCGCAGGCGGTCTCCCGCCCTGAGCGTCAATGTCGGCGATGGCGAGATCTCGACCCCGATGCGAACCAGCCCGCGTGGCTGCAGGCCGGGCAGCTTGTCCAGGACCTCGCGCAGCTCGCGGCCAGCCGCAAATCCGTTCTTGTGCAGCGTGAGGGACGCGTCGAATGTGAGGGGCTCGACACGCGGCCGGTCGCCGATGCCCTGTGGCAGGAGCCGGGGCACGACCAGCCACAGATATGGCAATGCAATGGCTCCCGCGATCATGACCATCGGCGCGAAATCGAACAGACCGAAGGCGGGCACCCCCTGTTTTTCGGCGATGCCGACGACCAGAAGATTGGTGGAAGTGCCGATGGTCGTCGCCATGCCGCCGATCAGAACCGCATAGTTCATCGGCAGCAATGTATGCGTCGCGCTTGCGCCGATACGCGCAGCAACCGCGACCAGCACCGGTATCATCAGCACGACGATCGGCGTGTCATTCATGACGCTGCTCAGGAGCATGCAGAAGACCAGCATCAGCACGTATGCCGTTTGCGGCGCGAAGGACCAGGTGCGCGCCAGCCAGCGCACGATCGGCTCGAGGGCGCCGGTCGTGATCAGGCCGCGGCCCAGCACCATCAGGAAGCAGATGGTCACCAGCGCGGTATTGCCGAAACCGGCAAGAAACTGCTCCGGACCCAGCGGCCGGTCGCCGGCATGGTACGGGAACAGGCCGAACAGCAGCATCAGCGCCAGCAGGGCGAGCAGTGCCGTGCTCTGCACGGGCAGCCGTTCCTTGGCGAACAGCCAGAATGTACCGATGGTGACTGCCAGCACCCCCAGGGCATGCCAGTCGATCAGGCGGAAAAACCCCGGATCCATCGGTCAATCCTGCCGAAGCACGGGCTGGCCAGTCTCAGGATGAGCGCATCGTAATCGTGCGCGCCCGGTCACCGGCGGTTCAGGTCAGGCCGCGCGGCAGGTAATGGTCGATCAACAGCGCGGCAAACAGCAGTGCCAGGTAATTGATCGAGTAGCGGAATGTTCGCATCGGCAGGTCGGCCCGCTCGGTGTTCCGGAGCGCCCAGGCGTAGCGAAGGAATATTCCGTCGAGCACGAGCGCCGCGGCGAGGTAGCCGGGTCCCGCCATGCCGGTCAGCCATGGCATCACCGTGATGACCGTCAGCAGCACGGTGTAGTACCAGATGAATGATTTCGTGTATTCGACACCATGGGTGACCGGCAGCATCGGTATGCCGACACGCGCATATTCGTCGCGGCGTGCGATCGCGAGCGACCAGAAATGCGGCGGAGTCCAGGCGAAGATGATCAGGAACAGCAGCAGCGCGTCGGAATGCAGTTCCCCGGTGACCGAGGTCCAGCCCAGCACCGGCGGCGCCGCGCCGGCAGCCCCGCCGATCACGATGTTCTGCGGTGTCGCACGCTTGAGCCACACCGTGTAGACAACCGCATATCCGATCAGCGAGAAGAATGACAGGATGGCCGTCAGCGCGTTGACCAGCAGCGCCAGGATCAGCATCGAGCCTGCTCCCAGCACGAATGCAAATGCGAGCGCGTGGGCCTCCGAAACCGTGCCGCGTGGCAGCGGCCGCCGCCTGGTGCGGGCCATCTCGGCGTCGATGCGCCGGTCGAGCACATGATTGATCGCGGCCGCGGAAGACGCGGCGAGCGCGATGCCGATGGTGCCCCACACCAGCGCCTGAACGGACGGTAGACCCGGTACGGCGAGGAACATGCCGACGATCGCGGTGAACATGATCAGCGAGACGACCCTGGGCTTGGTCAGTTCGAAATAGTCGCGTACCCTGGCCCAGATGAGGGGCGTCGCCGCGCTGCCTGCGCTGTGTTCACCGGTGTTCATTGCGGGCTCAAGATGCTAGCACAGCGCCGTGCATGGCACCGGCGGCGGCCCGGTCACGGCAGCACGCTCAGGATCGAAGGCGCACCGGGCCGCCTTCGGAACGCGGAATCAGGCAACGCAGCAGCGCGACCATCGCAAGCACGGTGGCCGCGGCGCCGGCGTTGTGCAGGGTGCCGAGCCACAGCGGCCAGCCCTGCCATATGAGATTCATGCCGACCGTGATCTGCAGTATCAGCG
>JBAQWM010000056.1:0-11311 GCA_049298915.1 Steroidobacteraceae bacterium
GCCTCGACCGCTACGAGGCCCGGCGCCGCATCGTGACCCTGCTCGAGGAGCAAGGCCTGGTGGAGCGCATCGATGCCCACACCCTGCAGGTCCCGCGCGGGGATCGCAGCGGCGCCGTCCTCGAACCCTGGCTCACCGACCAGTGGTACGTGCGCGTCGAGCCGCTGGCGGCGCCGGCATTGCGTGCCGTGGAGGAAGGGCGGATCCGGTTCGTGCCCGGCAACTGGGACAAGACGTATTTCGAATGGATGCGAAATCTCAAGGACTGGTGTATCAGCCGCCAGTTGTGGTGGGGCCACCGGATTCCAGCCTGGTACGGCCCGGACGGCGCGATCTATGTCGGGCGCAGCGAGGACGAAGTGCGCAGGCGTCACCGCATCGGCGCAGGCGTCGATTTGACGCGGGACGAGGACGTCCTGGACACCTGGTTCTCATCGGCATTGTGGCCATTCTCCACGATGGGCTGGCCGGAAAAGACGCGCGAGCTGGCATTCTTCTACCCGACCTCGGTGCTGGTGACCGGATTCGACATCATATTTTTCTGGGTTGCCCGCATGATCATGCTGGGACTCAAGTTCACCGGCGAGGTGCCATTCCGCGAGGTCTATGTGCACGGGCTGATTCGCGACAGCGACGGCCAGAAGATGTCGAAGTCCAAGGGCAATGTGCTGGACCCGCTGGACCTGGTGGACGGCATCGCGCTTGACGAACTGGTGGCGAAACGCACCAGCGGCCTGATGCAGCCGCAACTCGCGCCGATCATCGACAAGGCGACGCGCAAGCAGTATCCGGCAGGCATCGCAGCCTGCGGCACCGACGCCCTGCGCTTCACATTTGCGGCGCTCGCGACCCAGTCGCGCGACCTGCGCTTCGACCTCGGCCGCGTCGAGGGCTACCGGAATTTCTGCAACAAGTTGTGGAATGCCGCGCGCTATGTGTTGATGGCAACCGAGGCAGACGGCGAAGAGGGAGACAAGAAACTGTCACTGGCCGACCGCTGGATACGCTCGCGTCTCGACGCGGCGATCGTGGCGGTGCGCGAGGGCTTCGCCTGCTACCGCTTCGACCTGGCCGCGCAGGCGGTCTACGAATTCACCTGGTACGAGTTCTGCGACTGGTACCTTGAGTTCAGCAAGCCGGTCCTGCAATCGGCGGACAGCACGGCCGACGAGCGCCGCGGCACGCGGACCACACTCATCGTCGTGCTGGAGGCACTGCTGCGGCTGCTGCATCCGCTGATGCCATTCATCACCGAGGAGATCTGGCAGCGTGTTGCACCGCGCGCCGGATTGGGCGGCGGCTCGATCATGCGTCAGCCATACCCGGTCGCGGGGCCGGGTTCCGCGGATCCCGCGCTCGCCGCGGAAATGCGCTGGGTGATGGAATTCATCCTGGCGATCCGCGGTATCCGCGGTGAACTGGATATATCGCCTGCGCAGAAGCTGTCGGTGCTGCTGCAGAACGCTTCGGCAGACGACCTCGCGTGTTACGGCCGCAATGCGGCCGCGATCACGCGTCTGGCCGGCCTCGGGGCAGCCCGCCCGCTGGCCCCCGGCGAGACTGCGCCCCAGTCCGCCGCAGCGCTGCAGGGCGGCATGACCATCCTCGTGCCAATGGCCGGGCTGATCGACGTCGATGCCGAACTCGCACGCCTGGCAAGGCGGCGGATCAAGCTCGAGCAGGAGCTGGCGCGGGCGGCAGCCAAGCTTGGCAACGCGAATTTCGTCCGGAATGCGCCCGCCGAGGTCGTCAGCCAGGAAGGAGCCCGGGTCGAGGACTTCAAGCGTGAACTGGCTCAACTTGCTGAACAGCTGAAGCGGGTAGCCTCACTCAGATGAATGCGCTGGCCGAGGCCCCCGATCGCGAACGCGCACTGCTGCTGGCGGCACTTGCGAGCCTGAATCAGGTGGTGCTCGGCAAGGAACGGGAGATCCGGCTTGCGATCTGCTGCCTGCTGGCGCGCGGCCACCTGCTGATCGAGGACATACCAGGTGTCGGCAAGACGACACTGGCGCACGCACTCGCGCGGGTTCTCGGGCTTTCCTTCCAGCGCGTCCAGTTCACCAGCGACCTGCTGCCGGCCGATGTGATCGGCGTCTCGGTCTACGATCGCGCCGGCGCGCGCTTCGTGTTCCACCGCGGTCCCGTGTTCGCACAGCTGGTGATGGCCGATGAGGTCAATCGCGCGACGCCAAAGGCACAGAGCGCGCTGCTCGAGGCCATGGAAGAGCGGCAGGTCACGGTTGACGGCGAGACGCACGTGCTGCCAGAGCCATTCTTCGTCGTGGCGACGCAGAATCCGTCGTTCCAGGTCGGCACATTCCCGCTGCCCGAGTCGCAGATCGACCGTTTCCTGATGCGCATCGAGCTGGGTTATCCCGCGGCGAGCCATGAACGGCAGCTGCTGCGCGGTCGTGACCGCCGCGACCTGCTGGCAGACCTGCCGGCTGTGCTCGATCCCGCCGCCATCCTGTCATTGCAGCGCCGGATACCCGAGCTGCATGCCAGTGATGCGCTGCTGGACTATGTGCAGGCGCTGGCGCGCGCCTCGCGCGACAGCGGCCAGCATCAGGCGGGTCTGTCGCCGCGCGCCGTTATTTCACTGCTGCGCGCCGCACAGGCCTGGGCATTCCTGCACGGGCACGCCGGTGTGCTGCCCGAGGACCTGCAGTCAGTGCTGGGGTCCGTCGTAGGTCATCGACTGCGGCCGCGCGATGCGCAGGATACGCGCCGTCCGCTCGAGATGGCGGCCGCGCTCCTGACATCGGTCCCGATACCCTGACGCCCCGCGGGGGCACAACATGCGGCTGACCGGATTTTTCAACCAGCGGGTGCGGATCTGGATCCGGCGCCGGCAAGGGGCTGATCACGGACCAGTAACCCTGCGGCGCGGCCGCATCTATATCCTGCCGACCGGGCTCGGCATTGCATTCGGCCTGATGCTGTTCGCGATGCTGGTCGGTTCGCTGAACTACTCCAACAACCTCGGTCTCGCCCTCACATTCATCCTTGCCGCGCTCGGACTGGTCGCGATGCAGGCCTGTCACCGCAATCTCGATACGCTGGTCGCGAGGGAAGCTGGAACGGAGCCGCCATTCGCGGGCCAGGACGCGATCTTCCAGCTGGCGCTCGCGAATCCCGGACCCGTTGCACGCTGCGATCTCGAGGCCGCTACTGCCGTGACGGTCGCGGACCCGGTATCGATCCCGGCCGCCGCAGAAAGCACGGTCCAGCTTCGGGTGGCGACCCGGCGTCGCGGCTGGGTGGTGCTCGACCATGTCGAGATCAAGACCCGGTATCCGTTTGGCCTGTTCTGCGCCTGGGCGGTGCTGCGTCCGGGCCGGCGCTGTCTGGTCTACCCACGTCCGGTCGACATCGCGCCGCCGCCGCCACCGGCGCCCGCTGCGGGCGGAACTGGAACGCTGCGGCGAGGTGATGACGATTTCGCCGGCCTGAAGGACTATCACCCCGGGGATCCGCCGCGGCATATCGCCTGGAAGGCCTATGCGAAGGGCGGCGAATTGCTGGTCAAGGAATTCAGCGGCGCCGCGGAAACGGTGCCCATATTCGATCTGGAGCAGGCTCCTGGCGCGGAACTGGAGGCCAGGCTGTCGGTCATGGCGCGCTGGATCATCGATGCTGCAATGCGTGGCGAGACATTCGGTCTGCGCCTGCCCGGGCTCGAAATCCCGCCGCAGCCCGGCCTGCAGCAGCGTCGCCGTTGCCTGGCAGCGCTTGCCGAGTACCAGGCCGTGGTGCCGGTCGATGCTTGAACCCGCGGAAAAAGCCCGGCGGCTCTACTGGACCACGGCCGCCCTGGTCGCCGCGCTCCTGCCCCACATGGCGCACCTGCGCATCTGGATCATCGGATGCGTACTGGCAACCTGCGTCTGGCGCCTGCTCGCGGAGCGCCGCGGCTGGCCTCTGCCGGGCGCAGTGACTCGTACGGCGATTGCACTCGCCGCTACGGCCGGCATCATCGCGAGTTATTCGACCATCACGGGTCTCGACGGCGGCACGGCCCTGCTGGCACTGATGGCCGCGCTGAAGCTGCTCGAGGTCCGCGCCGTCCGCGATCACGTCGTGCTGATATTCATCGGCTGGTTCCTGTGCCTGTCGGCGTTCCTGTACGCGCAGGACTTGTGGACCGTCGCCCTGGTCGTACCGGCCATCTGGCTGCTGGCGGCGACACTGTTCGAGGTCGCGCGCCGGGGCCAGGGACTGGCGCCTCCCGCATTCCGCGCGACCGGCGGAATGCTGCTGAAGGCAATGCCGATCGCGGTGGTGCTGTTCCTGTTCTTCCCGCGCATCGCGGGCAGCTTCTGGGGCGTGCCATCGGCCGAGCGGGCGCTGGCCGGCCTGGCCGACGAGATGTCCCCTGGCGACATCTCGGATCTGACCCAGAATGACACGGTGGCGTTTCGCGTTCGTTTCAAGGGCCCCCCGCCCACTCCCGCGGAGCGCTACTGGCGCGGTCCGGTGCTGAGCGATTTCGATGGCTACACCTGGTCGCGCAGCGAAAGTGAATTCCATTTCCAGCCGCGCGTCAGCCATTTCGGCCAGGCCATCGAGTACACCGTCACGCTCGAGCCAACGGGCCAGCGGATGTTGTTCGCACTCGACATGGTGGAGAACTGGCCGACTGCGATGGCGCAGCAGGCCTGGGATTACCAATTGCGCACCAGGATGCCGGTCAATTCCGTGCTGCGCTATGAGGCACGCTCCTACACGCGCTATCAGGCCGGTACGCAGCTGGCGCCGGCGCTGCGCGATCTGAACCTGCAGCTGCCGCCGGCGCGCAACCAGCGGACGATCGATCTTGCGCGTGCGATGCGCGCGGCCGCGGGCAGCGACCGCGACTTCGCCCGGTCGGTGCTCGCGATGTTTCGCGAACAGGACTTTTATTACACGCTGATGCCACCGGGTCTCGAGCGCGATTCGGTCGACGACTTCCTGTTCAACACGCGCCGGGGCTTCTGCGGACATTACGCATCCGCATTCACGATGATGATGCGGGTCGCCGGCATACCGGCCAGGGTCGTCGGTGGCTATCAGGGCGGTGACTGGAACCAGATCGGCGGCTACCTGATCCTGCGCCAATCGCATGCGCATGCCTGGTCGGAAATCTGGCTGCCCGACTCGGGCTGGACCCGTGTCGACCCGACCGCGGCGGTGGCGCCGCAGCGCATCGAGCGCGGACTCGAAGCCGCGATCTCGGCGGACGAGTTGCGCGAAAGCGGCCTGGCTCAAGGCAGCCCATTTCTTCTATGGCAGGCCGACATGATCTGGGATATCGCCAGTGCTCACTGGAACGACTGGGTCGTCAAGTTCGACCAGTTGCAGCAGCAGGAAATCCTGCGCGCATTCGGATTCGACGACCCCGACTGGCAGGACCTGACCCTGGTGCTGGCTATCGCGCTGGGCGCAGCGCTCGTGCTGCTCACCGGCTGGCTGGCCTGGGAATTCCGGCCACGGCGCCCGGATTCGGTCACCCTGAACTACCGGCGATTCGTGCAACGCCTCGCGCGCCGGGGCGTCGAGCGCGCGCCGTACGAGGCGCCGCGCGATTTCGCGGCGCGTGTGCGGCATCTGCGCCCGGATCTCGCGCCGGCGGCATCCGCGATCACCGAACTGTACCTGCGGCTTCGATACATGCCGGTCCACGCAGCGCGCGATCTCATGCAGCTGCGCGCTCTGGTCCGCCGCTTCGAGCCCTGACCGGGCGGTGTCAGGACACCCCGCGTGATTTCCACAACAGCGCGGCGCCGCCGGCGAACAGCACGAGGACCGAGAGCATTCCCGCACGCGAGCTGCCGGTCGCCAGTGCAGTGACGCCGACTACCAGCGGGCCGAGCACGGCTGCGAACTTGCCCATCATGTTGTAGAAACCGAAGAATTCGCCCTGCTTTCCGGGTGGCACCAGCGCGGCGAAGTACGATCGCGACAGTGCCTGGATTCCGCCCTGCACCAGGCCGATGACAACGGCCAGCAGGTAGAAATCCGCGATGCTGTCCATCCAGTAGGCGGCGACGGTACCCGCCGAATAGATGCCGATCGCGATGAAGATGCCATTCCTGGCGCCGATGCGCCCACCCAGCCAGCCGAACGCGAGTGCCGCAGGAAACGCGACGAACTGCGTGACCAGCAGCGCGGCGATCAGGCTCTGTTGCGGGAATCCCAGCGACAGGCCGAAATCCACCGCCATCTTGATGATGGTGTTCACGCCGTCGATGTACAGCCAGTATGCCAGCAGGAACCACACCAATGCCCGCAGCTGGCGGATCGCGCCGATGGTCGCGCTCAGTTCGCGCCAGCCCGCCCTGGCTGCGGACACGAGCGGCAGCGGTCGCTCCGGTTTCCGCTCGCGCACCCACAACAGCGCGGGGATCGAAAATACCAGCCACCAGACCGCCACCAGTGGATAGGACAGCCGCACCGCGGCGGCCGGATCCGCGAGTCCGAAGGAACCCGGACTGGAGACCATCGCGGCATTCAGCAGCAGCATCAGCCCGCCGCCGGCATACCCCAGCGCGAAGCCATAGGACGAGACCAGGTCGTACTCGCGGGCGTCCGCGACATCGACCAGCAGCGCGTCATTGAATGTCACGCCGCCGGCGAACCCGATGCTGGCTGCCGCGTAGACGCAGGTGGCGACTACCCACTCGCCCTGCTGCACGAAGTACAGGCCACCGGTCATCGCGGCGCCCAGCAGCGTGAAGAACGCGAGCATCCGCAGCCGCGCGCCTCCACGGTCGGCTATCGCGCCGAGCAGCGGCGCCAGCAGCGCGATCAGGAGGCTGCCGGCGCCATTTGCGAGACCAAGCCTGAAAGTGCTGACGGTGGCATCGACATCCACACTCCAGTACTGCTTGAAGAATATCGGGAAGAATGCAGCCATCACGGTGGTCGCGAATGCGGAATTGGCCCAGTCGTACAGTGCCCAGGCAACGACCGGGCGCCGCGTCAGCGCATCGTTCAAGCAGCCACCGCCAGGTGTTCACGGGTCTCGCGGAATGAGACATCCGGCCAGCGCTCGACCGTCAGCTCGAGATTGATGCGGGTCGGCGCCAGGTAGACCAGCAGGCCGGCATGATCCAGTGCCAGGTGTTCGTGGCAGCGCTCCTGGAACAGGCGCTGCCGGGCGGGGTCCTGGATGTCGATCCAGCGTGCGGTCGCCACATTCACGGGTTCGAACGTGCAGTTGACGCCGTATTCATCGGCGAGCCTGAATGCAACCACGTCGAATTGAAGCGGTCCGATCGCGCCGAGGATCATGTCATTGTTCCGGATCGGCCGGAACAGCTGGGTCGCACCTTCTTCGCACAGCTGGTCGAGCCCCTTCTGCAGGGCCTTCACCCGCAGCGGGTCCCTGAGCACGGCGCGGCGGAAAATTTCCGGCGCGAAATTCGGAATACCGGTGAATGTCAGCGGCTCGCCTTCGGTGAAGGTATCGCCAATATTGATCGTGCCGTGATTGTGGAGGCCGATGATGTCGCCGGCCCAGGCTTCTTCCGCCTGCTGCCGGTCGGCCGCCATGAAGGTCATCGCATCGCCGGTGCGTACTTCCTTGCCGAGACGCACGTGATGGAGCCGCATGCCACGCTGATAACGGCCCGAGCAGATGCGCAGGAAGGCGATCCGATCGCGGTGGCCCGGATCCATGTTGGCCTGGATCTTGAAGACAAAGCCGGACAGGGCCGGCTCATCGCTGTCAACCAGGCGTGTCGTCGTCTGGCGCGCGCGCGGCGCCGGCGCATTCTCGATGAATGAGCCGAGCAGTTCCTCGACGCCGAAATTGCCGATCGCCGAGCCAAAGTGCACGGGCGTCTGCCGGCCCGCGAGGTATTCCCCGGGATCGAACCGCGGCATCGCGCCACGCACCAGTTCGGCCTCCTCGCGATAGTCGCGCGCGGAATCACCGAGCAGCTCGCCCGCCTCCACACTCGCAAGACCGTCGATCGTCAGATTCCGCCCGGCCCGTCCGCCGCGCGTCTGGTCATAGACATAGATTCGATCCTGCGGGAAATGATAGATGCCGCGCAATTCGCGCCCCATCCCGATCGGCCAGGTCACCGGTGCGCAGCTGACGCCCAGCACGCGCTCGATTTCGTCGAGGAGCTCCACCGGTGGCCGCCCGTCGCGATCGAGCTTGTTGATGAACGTCATGATCGGCGTGTCGCGCAGCCGGCACACCTCCATCAGCTTGATCGTGCGCTCCTCGACACCCTTGGCGCAGTCGATGACCATCAGCGCGGAATCGACCGCCGTCAAGGTGCGATAGGTGTCCTCCGAGAAATCCTCGTGCCCCGGCGTGTCGAGCAGGTTGATGATGCGGCCGCGGTACGGAAACTGCATCACCGACGAAGTCACCGAGATGCCGCGCTGCTGCTCGAGGCGCATCCAGTCGGATGTCGCATACCGCGTCGCCTTGCGACCCTTGACAGTGCCCGCCATCTGGATCGCGCCGCCGAACAGCAACAGCTTTTCGGTCAGCGTCGTCTTGCCCGCATCCGGATGCGAGATGATCGCGAAAGTGCGGCGGCGTGCGACTTCGTCTGACAGGGCTGTCATCGGGCGTCGCGCAGCGCGCCCAGTTCGAGCCGGTAGACCATGGCGTCCTCGCGGCCGTCGTGCGCCTGGTAATAGCCGCGCCTCTGGCCCACGCACTCGAATCCGATCTCGTGATACAGGGAAACCGCGCCCTTGTTCGAGCGCCGTACCTCCAGGAATGCCTCGCGGATGCCGCTGTCGCGCGCGTACCGCAGTACATCCAGCAGCAGCTCGCGGCCGATGCCGCGCCTGCGCAGAGCCTGCTCGACGCAGAGATTGAGCACGTGCGCCTCGCCCGCGCCCATCGACAGCACGGCATAACCGGCAACACCGGCCGCGGTCTCGACGACGATGCAATGGTAGCCGACCCGCAGGCAGTCACTGAATATCTGGTCGCTCCACGGGAATGCGTATGACGCGCGCTCGAGTGCTGCGACCCGCGCGAGGTCTGCCGCGTTCATGGCACGGAATCGCCATTCGGGCGTTGCGGTCGATTCACGCGCTGTCGCCACCGGCCATCACTCCCATTGCGAGCCTGAGATCCTGCCAGGCCTTGCGCTTCTCCGTCGGCGCGCGCAGCAGGTAGGCCGGATGGTAGGTCACGACCACCGGTGTCTGCCCCAGCCGGTGGACCCGGCCGCGCATACGGGCGATCGTGTCCTCGCGTGCCAGCAGGCGCTGCGCCGCGATCCGGCCGACACAGAGGATGACCGCCGGGTCGACCAGCTCGACCTGGCGCCGCAGATATGGCAGGCAGCGCTCGACCTCGTCGGCGGCGGGATCGCGGTTGTTCGGCGGGCGGCATTTCAGCACATTTGCGATGTAGACCTGGGGGCGCTCGAATCCGGCGGCCCGCAGCATCGAATTCAGCAGCTGGCCGGCGCGGCCGACGAAGGGCTCGCCCTGCCGGTCTTCCTCCGCGCCAGGCGCTTCGCCGACGACCATCAGGCGCGCGCGCTTGTCTCCGGTGCCGAACACTGTCTGCGTACGCGTCGCGCACAGGCCGCACAGGGTGCATTCGCGCACGGTCGCAGCCAGCGTCGCCCAGTCCATGCCGGCCGGGCCCTGCCCCGCCGCTGGCGGCGCCGCAGCTGACCGGTCCGTGCGCGGCACGTAAGCCGTGATACCGAGGGTATCCAGAATTTCGCCGCGCCGCGGATCCATCGCTTCAACCCCCCGCGCCCGTGCCGCGAATGTCGCGCGGCCGCTTGCGGATCTTCAGCCAGGCCCAGCCGATGGGGCCGGAAAGCGCGAAACCGCCGAACAGCACGAACAGCACGACCGGCGGATCGATCGCGATCAGGGCAATGACGAGCGGCACGAGCAGGAACCTCGAATAGCGGACGCGCTCGCCGGTTGCCCGGTCCTTGAAGCTGCGGTACGGGAACCGGCTCACCATCAGAACCGCCGCCAGCGCCGTGATCGCAAATGCGAGAATCAGCCCGAGCAGGCCGGTGACGTCGAATCCCAGCAGGCCGGTCGCCTCGTACTTGCGCGCGAGTCCGATAAAGGCGGCGACCACCGCCGCCGCCGACGGGCTCGGCAATCCCTCGAAGTAGCGCTTGTCCTGCACCGCCGCACGCGCATTGAAGCGCGCGAGACGCATCGCCGTGGCAGCAGCGAAGAAAAAAGCGGCAATCCAGCCGAATCTGCCCCACGCGGCACCATATTCCGAGATCCGGGCGACGCCCCATTGATAGCAGACGACCGCGGGCGCCACCCCGAATGCCACCATGTCCGCGAGACTGTCGAATTCCTTGCCGAAGGTCGTTTCGGTGCCGGTGAGCCGCGCGACCCGCCCGTCGAGCCCGTCGAAGATCATCGCCACGAAAATCGCGATCGCCGCACGCTCGAAGTTGCCGTCGATCGCGGCGATGACGGCGTAGAAGCCCCCGAACAGGCACAGTGTCGTCAGCAGGTTTGGCAGCAGGTAGATACCGCGCCGCGAGCGTATGTCGTTCAGGTCCACTTTCATGCGGATGCCGTGGCAAGGCCGGGGTGCAGCGCCTAAGATACCGCGCTTTGAGGCCGGCGACACCGGCGGCGCAAAGGGTGATACATGCGACTGTCCGCGTACCCGATCCAGAACCTGAAAGAGGTCCCGGCTGACGCCGAGGTGGTGAGCCACCAGCTGATGCTGCGCGCCGGGCTGATCAGGCGCGTCGCAGGCGGCCTGTACACCTGGCTGCCGATGGGGCTGCGTGTCCTGCGCAGGGTCGAGCGCGTCGTCCGCGAGGAAATGGACCGCGCCGGCGCACTGGAACTGTCGATGCCGGTCGCTCAACCCTCCGACCTGTGGGTCGAGTCCGGGCGCTGGGACGAATTCGGTCCCGAGCTGCTGCGATTCAAGGACCGTCACGATCGCGACATGGTGCTCGGTCCGACGCACGAGGAAGTCATCACGGATCACGCCCGCCGTGAGCTGAAGAGCTACCGGCAGCTGCCAGTCAACTTCTACCAGATCCAGACCAAGTTCCGGGACGAGATCCGCCCGCGCTTCGGTGTCATGCGGGCGCGCGAATTCATCATGAAGGATGCCTACAGTTTTCACGCCGACGAGGCCTCGCTGGCCGAAGGCTACCAGCGCATGTACGACGCCTACAGCGCGATCTTCACGCGGCTGAAGCTGCGCTTCCGCGCGGTGCACGCAGATACCGGCGCGATCGGCGGCAGCGCTTCGCAGGAGTTTCACGTGCTGGCGGACTCAGGCGAGGACGCGATCGTGTTCTCCGACAGCGGCGACTACGCGGCGAATCTAGAG
>JBAQWM010000057.1:0-4087 GCA_049298915.1 Steroidobacteraceae bacterium
TACGGGCGTTAAGTGCATCTACGTCGCCATCGGCCAGAAGCAGAGCTCGATCGCGAACGTCGTGCGCAAGCTCGAAGAGCACGGCGCGATGGCGCACACAATCATCGTGTCGGCCTCGGCGTCCACCCCGGCCTCCATGCAGTTCATCGCACCGTACTCCGGCTGCGCGATGGGCGAGTACTTCATGGACAACGGCGAAGACGCGCTGATCGTCTATGACGACCTCACCAAGCAGGCCTGGGCCTACCGGCAGATTTCGCTGTTGCTCCGCCGCCCGCCGGGCCGCCAGGCCTATCCGGGCGACGTGTTCTACCTGCATTCACGCCTGCTCGAACGCTCCGCGCGCGTCTCGGTCGAGTACGTCGAGAAGATAAGCAACGGCAGGATCAAGGGCAGGACCGGTTCGCTGACCGGCCTTCCCGTCATCGAGACGCAGGCCGGCGACGTGACGGCGTTCGTGCCGACCAACGTGATCTCCATCACCGACGGCCAGATCTTCCTCGAGACGGATCTTTTCAACGCCGGCATCCGGCCGGCGATGAACGCGGGCATTTCGGTGTCGCGCGTCGGCGGTGCCGCCCAGACCGGCATCATCAAGAAGCTGGGCGGTGGCATCCGGCTCTCGCTCGCGCAATACCGCGAACTCGCAGCCTTCTCGCAGTTTGCATCGGATCTCGATGAAGTGACCCGGCGCGCACTCGAGCGCGGCCAGCGCGTGACCGAGTTGATGAAGCAGAAGCAGTACTCGCCGATGTCGGTCGCGGAACAGGCGCTGTCGATCTACGCGGTGAACGGCGGCTACATGGACAAGGTGGACCGCAAGAAGGTCGTGGCATTCGAAGAGGCGCTGCAGGCCTTCGCTAAGACGGCGCACGCGGCGTTCCTGAAGCAGGTGAACGACAAGCCCGAGCTCAGCAAGGAAGTGGACGCCGGCTACAGGAAAATCTGCGAGGAATTCGCGGCGACGGGAGCCTGGTAAACAGATGGCCGGCACCAAGGAAATCCGGGTCAAGATCGCGAGCATCAAGAGCACGCAGAAGATCACCAAGGCCATGGAAATGGTCGCTGCGAGCAAGATGCGCCGCGCCCAGGAGCGCATGAAGGCCGCGCGCCCCTATGCCGACAAGATCCGGAGCGTCATCGGCCACCTGCGCGTGGCGAACCCGAATCACCGGCATCCGTTCCTCATCGAGCGCGAGCTGAAGTCGGTCGGCATCATCGTCGTCAGCTCGGATCGCGGCCTGTGCGGCTCGCTGAACGTCAACGTGTTCAAGCAGATCCTGGCCGTTGCGCGTGAGTACCAGGAGCAGGGCGTGGCCCTGCACCTGTGCCTTATCGGCAGCAAGGCGATGCAGTTCTTCCGCCGGCTGAAGCTCCCGATTGAGGCGTCCGTCACCCACCTCGGCGACAAGCCTCATGTTGCGGACCTGCTCGGTACCGTCAAGGCCATGCTGGACCTCTACGAGGACGGCAGGATCGACCGGCTGTTCGTGGCCAGCAACCGCTTCGTGAACACGATGACGCAAAAGCCGGAGCTGCGACAGATGCTGCCGGCGGAAACCGTGGACGCGGCGGATCTCCAGGAGCGCTGGGACTACATTTACGAGCCTGAACCGGACGCACTGATATCCAGCTACATGATGCGTTACATCGAATCTCAGGTTTACCGCGCGGCGGTCGAAAACCTGGCCTGCGAGATGGCCGCGCGCATGGTCGCGATGAAGAGTGCGACCGACAACGCTGGGACGATCATCGATGAGCTACAGCTCATTTACAACAAGGCCCGCCAGGCCGCGATCACGAAGGAAATTTCGGAGATCGTGGGCGGCGCGGCAGCGGTTTAGTGCTGAGGATTTAACATGTCAAGTTTGGCAAATGGCAAGATCGTGCAGATTATCGGCTCGGTGATCGACGTCGAGTTTCCCCGCGAAGGGATTCCGGCGATTTACGAGGCGCTCAAGCTCGAGGACCAGGACCTGACGCTGGAGGTGCAGCAACAACTCGGCGACGGCATCGTGCGCACGATCGCGATGGGTTCCTCAGAAGGCCTGAAGCGCGGCCTCGGCGTGAAGTCGACCGGCGCCCCGATCACCGTGCCCGTCGGCAACGGCACGCTGGGGCGCATCATGGACGTGCTCGGCAGGCCGCAGGACGAAGGCGGCGCCATCAAGAGCAAGGATTTTCTGCCAATCCACCGCCCGGCGCCTTCTTATGATGAGCAGACCGGCGGCCAGGACCTGCTGGAAACCGGCATCAAGGTCATCGATCTCCTCGTGCCGTTCGCGAAGGGCGGCAAGATCGGCCTCTTTGGCGGCGCCGGCGTCGGCAAGACCGTCAACATGCTGGAACTCATCAACAACATCGCCAAGGCGCACTCGGGACTTTCCGTGTTCGCGGGCGTCGGCGAGCGGACCCGCGAGGGCAACGACTTCTATCACGAGATGATGGAGTCGGGCGTCATCGACAAGAAAGACCTGACCAACTCCAAGGTCGCGATGGTCTACGGCCAGATGAACGAGCCTCCGGGCTGCCGCCTGCGGGTTGGTCTCACGGGTCTGACGATGGCGGAATACTTCCGCGACGAAAAGCAGGCCGGCGGCAAGGGCCGCGACGTGCTGCTCTTCATCGACAACATCTACCGCTACACGCTCGCGGGCACGGAAGTGTCTGCGCTCCTCGGCCGCATGCCTTCCGCCGTGGGTTACCAGCCGACACTCGCGGAAGAGATGGGCGTGCTCCAGGAGCGAATCACTTCGACGAAGACCGGGTCCATCACCTCCGTGCAGGCGATCTACGTGCCCGCGGACGACCTGACCGACCCGTCGCCAGCGACGACCTTCGCGCACCTCGATGCGACGGTCGTGCTCTCACGCCAGATCGCCTCGCTCGGTATCTATCCAGCGGTGGATCCGCTCGACTCGACGAGCCGCCAGCTCGATCCGCTCGTCATCGGCGAGGATCACTACAACACCGCGCGCGGCGTGCAGGCGATCCTCCAGCGCTACAAGGAACTGCAGGACATCATCGCGATCCTCGGCATGGACGAGCTGTCGGAAGAAGACAAGCTGGCCGTGACCCGCGCGCGCAAGATCCAGCGTTTCCTGTCGCAGCCCTTCCACGTTGCGGAAGTGTTTACCGGCACGCCCGGCAAGTTCGTGTCGCTCAAGGAAACGATCCGCGGCTTCAAGGCCATCATCGTGGGCGAGTACGACAACTTGCCCGAGCAGGCTTTCTACATGGTCGGCGGCATCGAAGAGGCGGTCGAGAAGGCGAAGACCTTCGCCTGAGTCGTCACATGGCAACTACCATCCACATCGATATCGTCAGCGCCGAAGGAGAAGTCCACGCCGGCGAAGCCACGATGGTCTTTGCGCCTGCATCGGGCGGCGAGATCGGCATCGCGCCGCGCCATGCGCCGCTCCTCACCACGCTGAAGCCCGGTGAAGTGCGGGTGCAGACCGAGAGCGGGGAGGAGCTCTTGTTCTGGGTCGGCGGCGGCGCACTCGAGGTGCAGCCGCACAAGATCACGGTGCTCGCTGATACTGCCGCGCGGGCGAAGGACCTGGACGAGGCGGCGGCACTCGCCGCCAAGCAGCGGGCGGAAGAGGCGCTTCGGGACCGGGTTGGCGCCATGGAGATTGCGGAGGCGCAGGCGGAACTGGCAAGGGCGGCGGCGCAGTTGAGGGCGATTGAGAAGTTGAGAAAGCTTAGAAAGGGCGGCTAAGTAGCGGTGGACCACATTAACGCCTGCTGAACTCCTGTCTTCGGTCTTCGCGCGCCTGATCGTCGTCGTCAAAGTACCAAATGGCATCTTGAGCCTCGTCTACCCACGGCCTCGCCGTGACTAGATAGCCAAGTGCATTGATGGCAGAGATGCCCGGTGAGGCATACCAATGGCCATCCAAATTGAAGCCACTGTCGTCGAGCTCCTCGCCCTCCGATACCGTCCATACATGCTCGATCTGGAATGACTTGGCTTCGTCAAACGAATATAGTTCGCCGTTCGCTTTCACCCGCGCTCCCCAGATCTCATCAAAATCACGCTCCGAGATGTAGTCGTACCCATTGACGTTCATCGATGTACCTC
>JBAQWM010000058.1:0-6022 GCA_049298915.1 Steroidobacteraceae bacterium
GGGCATGATCGTCCGGACGCGGCTGCGGTGCGCGCGCGAGTGCCTGGCGCAATGCCGCGAGCAGCTCATCGCGGCCCGCCGGCCGCGGCGACCGGCTGCCATCGATGGCGAGACCCCTGCCGTCGAGCCGGACTTCGAGACAATCGCCGAAACCGATGAACGAATAGCGCGCGAGGCGAATGCCCCCCTCGACGCTCTCCAGCAGGAATCGAGGGCGGAACGGCCGCAGCTTCAGGTAGGCCGAGACCGGCGTGTCGAGATCCGCTGCGATGTCGAATGGCAAGCTCATGGACATGCGAAAACCCCAGCCCCGGCGCATGCGGAGATGGGTCCTGGTTCAAAAAATGAAAACCGAGCGAAACTACGCGACCAGCGCCCACTCCCTGGAGTGACGCCACCGCCAGCCAATATCGGCGCTAACTGGATTCGCGTAAGTCACTTTGCCAGTATCGGCTGGCGCCGGTCCAACGGTCAAGCCGGAGGCATCACCGGCAATTTCAGGTAGCAGCGGCCATTTGCCTCCGGCTCCGGCAGGTGGCCGGCACGGATATTCACCTGTACGGACGGGTACAGCAACTTCGGCGCATCCAGGCTGGCATCCCGCTTCGTCCGCAGCGCGATGAACTCGGCTTCCGTAACGCCGTCGCGCACATGGATATTGGCGGCGCGCTGTGCGGCTATCGTGGTTTCGCAGCAGGGCTCGCGGCCGCCCGGTGAGTAGTCGTGACAGACAAACACGCGCGTTTCCGGCGGCAATTCATAGAGGCGCCTGATCGAGGCGAACAGCACGGCCGCATCGCCGCCCGGGAAGTCGCAGCGCGCAGTACCGCCATCCGGCATGAATACCGAATCGCCGACGAACACAGCGTCTCCGATCAGGTAACTGAGGCTGTCGCCGGTGTGCCCCGGTGTCGGGATCGCGCGAATCACGAGCGACCCGATACCGAGTTCCCCGCCATCCCCGAGCAGTCGGTCGAATTGCCGCCCGTCCACCGGAAAATCCACGCCGAGATTCAGCAGGTCCCGGAACACGCGCTGCACCTGGCAGATGCCGGCACCGATCGCAACGCGTCCGCCGAGCGTCGCCTTGACGTATGGAGCCGCGCTCAGGTGATCGGCGTGCGCATGAGTCTCGAGGATCCACTCGATCGCGAGCCGCCGGCGCCGCACATCGGCGATGATCTCGTCCGCCGCGGCAGTCCAGCATCGGCCGGAGTGACTGTCGAAATCCAGCACCGGATCGATGACCGCCGCGACGCGTGAATCCCGGTCGCTGACCACATAACTCCAGGTCGAGGTCGGCGGATGAAAGAACGGGCGAACGTCAGGGCGCATGATCCGGCCTCAGCCGCGCGTCGATCCAGCGCTCTACTTCGGATTCCAGTACGGTCAGCGGCACGGCTCCGGTCCGCAGCACCAGATCGTGGAACTCGCGGATGTCGAAATCCCCGCCAAGTGCCGACGCCGCGCGCTCGCGCAAATCCACGATCTTCAGCATGCCGATCATGTATGCGGTCGCCTGGCCTGGATTCAGGATGTAGCGCTCGGTTGCCCTGACCGCGGCATCCTCCCCGGTCGGGCTGTTCTCGACGTGATAACGGATCGTCTGCTCGCGCGTCCAGCGCTTCGCGTGGAGCCCGGTGTCCACGACCAGTCGCACGGCGCGATGCAATTCGAGCGCCAGGCGGCCGAACTCGGAGTAAGGATCCCGGTAGAAGCCGAGTTCCTTCCCCAGTCGCTCGCTGTAGAGACCCCAGCCCTCCGAATAGGCCGTGTAGCCGCCAGTGCGGCGGAACTGCGGCAGTTCTTCCTGCTCGGAGGCCACGGCGTTCTGCATATGGTGGCCTGGTATGCCCTCGTGGAAGGCCAGGGCCTCCAGCTCGTAGTTGGGCATTTCGCGCATGCGCGACAGGTTCGCGTAGAAAACGCCGGGCCGGCTGCCGTCCTGCGCCGGCCGCTGGTAGAAGGCCTTGCCGGCGGATTTCTCGCGGAACGGCTCGACTGCGCGCACGACCAGTTCAGCCTTCGGCAGGGTCAGGAACAACTCGGGAAGCCGCGCACGGATCGCTGCGATCGATGCGGTGGCCAGCGCGAGCCAGTCCGCCCGCCCTTCCGGCGTGTCCGGGAAGTAGAAGCGATCGTCAGTGCGCACGAAATCGAAGAACGCCGGCAGGTTCCCGTCAAAGCCCGCTTCGCGAATCACGCGGCGCATTTCCCCGTGCAGTCGCTCGACCTCGCGCAGGCCGATGTCGTGGATTTCGGCGGCGCTCAGCGTCGTGGTCGTGAAATTCCCGAGCAGGAAATCGTAGTACGCGCCGCCGTCGGGAAGCCTCCAGACGCCGTCATCGGTGGTGGCCCGCGCCTCCGCTGACTTCGCCCATGCGATGACGGCCTCCCACGCGGGGCCGATCGACGTCAGCAGCGCCGCTGCAGCCTGCGCCGTAAGCTCCGCGCGGCGCTTCTCGTCGAGCCCAATCGCGCCGATTTTTGTCTTGAAGTCCGCGAATAACGGGCTGTCCGCAGGCCCATCGTCGAATGGCCTGCCCTCGATCACATTGCCCGCATCCTCGATCACGTAGGCATACACGAATTTCGGCGGCAGCACTCCCGCGCGCGCCGACTGCTCCGCACGCTCCAGCACCTGGCCCATGAATGCGCGCAGACCCAGCAGGCGCTGGATATAGGCCAGCGCATCCGGCTCCGTGTCGATGCGATGGGAGTTGATCAGGAATGCGGGAGCCTGCACCTGCGGGCCGTCCTTGTCGATCTGGTAGGCGTGATTGCGCCAGCGATAGCGGGCAATGCGCCGCACTTCACCGGATTCGAATACCCGGTAAGAAAGCCTGGTCGCATCGTCAAGCGCCGCCGGATCGATGCCGGCGCGCAATTCGGCGAGATGCCGCTTGGCGAGTTCGAAGCGCTCCAGATCGCCGCGTTCGCCCGGATCGGGCCATTCGCCGTAGCGCAGGCGGAGCCCGAGCGAGGTTGCGAGCTGCGGGTCGAGCGCCAGCCGTTCCTGGAAGGCGCGCTCGAAAAATGCGCTGGCGGCCTGGTTCGGCGCCGGTGCCCCGCCCGCAGCGATCTGCGTGGCGCCCGGAGCGGCGATGAACGTCAACGCAATTGTCGCGATGATCCGCATCCCGATCTGCTCCCGGTTGCACGGCACTGCCGGCCGCCAAGCTAGCACGGTTCGGCCGTGCGTATAATCCGGCTTGACCCTCGCGGATTTTCGCATGAAGTTACACCAGTTCCGCTACCTCATTGCGATCGTGCAGAACGGCCTGAATATCACGGCTGCCGCACGGGTACTGCATACCTCCCAGCCCGGCGTCAGCAAGCAGATCAAGTTGTTCGAGGACGAACTCGGCTTCCAGGTGTTCGAACGCGAAGGGCGCAATCTCACGCGCATTACGCCGGCCGGGCTGCAGGTTGTCGAGCGTGCGATTCGCATCCTGGAGGAAACCGAGAACATCCGGCGCCTGTCCGCCGACTTCCAGGATGAAAAACGCGGGACGATGTCCATCGGGACGACCCATACCCAGGCACGCTACGTGCTGCCATCCATCATCAAGCGCTTCCGCGCGCAGTATCCCGAGGTCAAGCTGCACCTGCACCAGGGCACTTCGGAGCAGATTGCGGACCTGGCCGCCGCGGACCGCGTGGACTTCGCGATCGCGACCGGATCGCACGAGCTGTTCGCCGGTCTGGCATTGATGCCCTGCTATCGCTGGCACCGCGACCTCGTCGTGCCGCATGGGCATCCGCTCGCCGGCGTCGAGCAGCCGACACTGCGCCAGGTCAGCGCCTACCCGGTCGTGACTTACGTATTCAGCTTTGCAGGGCAATCGTCGCTTCCAGAATTGTTCGAGACTGCCGGCCTCCCGCTCAATGTCGCGCTGACGGCGCGGGATTCCGACGTCATAAAGACCTATGTGCGGCTCGGACTCGGCGTCGGCATCGTCGCCTGCATGGCGCTGGCCGAGGGCGAGGATTCCGACCTGGTCGCCATCGACGGTTCGCGGCTTTTCCCCGAGCACCTGACCTGGATCGGCGTGCGCCGCGGGCGCCTGCTGCGCGGCTACATGTACGATTTCATGAAACTGTTCGCACCGCATCTGACACGCGGGCTGGTGGACCAGGCATTGCGCGCGCCGGACGCCGCGGCGGTCGAGGCGATATTCAGGACCGTGCGCTTGCCGCGCTATTGATTGCACCGGAGATGCCAATGACCGAACTCGAGAAACTGGGCGCCTTCTATATCGGGCGCGAGTACGATCCACAGGCCGATCAGCTGGCTGCCGCGCCCCTGATGTACGACTCGCGCGACCTGACCACCCACGGGGTCTGCGTCGGCATGACCGGCAGCGGCAAGACCGGTCTCTGCATCAGCCTGCTGGAAGAAGCGGCACTCGACGGCATCCCGGCGCTCGTCATCGACCCCAAGGGCGACATCGCGAATCTGCTGCTCAGCTTTCCCGGACTGACACCAGCCGAATTCCGGCCCTGGATCGATGCCGCCGAGGCCGCCCGCAAGGGTGTGTCGCCGGATGAAATGGCAGCAAAGGCCGCGGAAACCTGGAAAAAAGGACTGGCCGAATGGGACCAGGATGGCGAACGCATCCGGCGCTTCCGCGATGCCGTGGATATCGCGATATACACGCCCGGCAGCACGGCCGGACTGCCGCTCTCGATCATGCGCTCATTCGCGCCGCCACCGGGCGGCAGCGATCCCGCCGGCACCCGCGACCGCATCTCGGCTGCGGTGTCCGGGCTCCTGGGCCTGGT
Source organism: Steroidobacteraceae bacterium (assembly GCA_049298915.1). Classification (GTDB taxonomy): domain Bacteria; phylum Pseudomonadota; class Gammaproteobacteria; order Steroidobacterales; family Steroidobacteraceae; genus SCUD01. The sequence continues at coordinate 4,786 of JBAQWM010000058.1, forward strand.
CGGGATTGCCGCCGACCCGCTGAAGAGCCGCGAGCACATCCTGCTGTCGGCCATCGTCGATTCGGCGTGGAGCAAGGGCAATGCGCTCGATCTGGCCGGTCTCATCGGCGCGATCCAGAAGCCGCCATTCGAGAAAGTCGGCGTCTTCGACGTCGAGACATTCTATCCGGCGAAGGACCGGCTCGAACTCGCGATGGCGATCAACAATCTGCTCGCCTCGCCGGGCTTCGGCGTGTGGCTCGAGGGCGAGGCTCTCGACATCCAGCGCCTGTTGTTCACCACCGAGGGCAAGCCGCGAATTTCCATCATCTCGATAGCGCACCTGACCGACGCCGAGCGCATGTTCGTCGTCACGCTGCTGCTGAATGAGCTGGTCGCATGGATGCGCCGGCAATCCGGCACGGCTGCGCTGCGCGCCCTGTTCTACATGGACGAGATCTTCGGTTACTTCCCGCCAACCGCCATGCCTTCGTCGAAGCTGCCGATGCTGACGCTGATGAAGCAGGCGCGCGCCTTCGGTCTAGGTGTCCTGCTCGCCACGCAGAATCCCGTGGACCTCGACTACAAGGGCCTGTCCAATGCCGGCACCTGGTTCATCGGGCGCCTGCAGACCGAAAGGGACCAGCAGCGCGTGATCGACGGCCTCTCGAGCGCCCTCGCCGGCTCGAATTTCGATCGCGCCATGCTCGAGAAACTGATGGCTGGCATCGGTCCGCGCGTGTTCCTGATGCGAAAGGTGAGCGAGGACCAGCCGCTGTTGTTCCGCACGCGTTGGGCCCTCAGCTATCTGCGCGGGCCGCTGACATTGCCGGAAATTTCACGGCTGATGGAAGGGCGGAAATCCGCAGCGCCTGCGGCGGTCGAGCCCGCGCAGGCCCCGGTCAGGGCGACGCGCCCGGCGCTGCCTGCTGGTGTGGAAGAAGTCTTCCTGGCCGCCAAACCCGGCGCCGGCGAGCTCGTCTACCGGCCGCGTCTTGCCGCCACCGCGGAACTGCACTACACCGACACGAAGGCAGCCGTCGATGCCTGGACCAAGGTCGCGCTGCTGGCGCCGCTTGGCGACGGCGATGGTGCGCCCGCCTGGTCCGAGGCGGTATCGGTACCGGACCTCGACTCGATCCTCGCGCCCGGGCCCGTGGATGACGCCGCATTCGCCGAACTGCCGGCCGCCGCCCTGAATGCAAAGAACCACGCCGAATGGAATCGGGCGCTGGCTTCGCATCTCTACCAGAGCGGC
>JBAQWM010000059.1:0-5949 GCA_049298915.1 Steroidobacteraceae bacterium
GGTCGTAGGTCTTCGACCGGCTCGGGATGCCGGAGGTGGCAAACGCCGGGTTCACCGTGTACGCAGGGTTTATGAATGGGTTCGAGAAGAATGCAAATGTCGGTGTCTGCGCGCGTGAATTGGCGCCCGTCGGCACATTGTTGTCGACGTCGCGTTTCTCGCTGTCGTAGCGCAATGCAAGCGCGACTTCGACACCCTCGGCCATGTCATAGGCAAGCTGCCCGAAGCCGGAATATACCTTGCTGTTGAATGTGTCGTCGTACAGCAGGTCGGTGGGGTTCGGTCCACTCGTCGGCACGAATGCCTGCGTCAGGAAGTTCTGCTGCAACGAAGCCCCGGTCTGATCCGAGCCCTGGGAGACCACCACGTGACGCTCGATGTCGGCGAAATAGACGCCGGCCAACCACCGCAGTCGCTGGTCGCCCGGCGAAGTCAGGCGCAACTCCAGGCTCGAATCCTCCTGGTCGCGCTGCTGATACTGGTAGCCGCCGCAGGTGGTCGGTCCGTACGGCGGCTGGAATGACGATGAATAGGGCGTAAACGAGACGATCGTGCCCGGCGGATTGCCGTAGTTGAACGGCGGCGGGAGTGGCGTGTCGGCCAACCGCGCCGCAAAGGACGCCGAGCATGAAGGCGTGAACGCATACAGGAAGAACGCATCGCTCGCGCCGTCGGTGAGGAAGAAATTGGTCTGGTCGTTGTACGCCAGCACCGCGGTCAGTTGTCCCACGCCCAGATCCCAGTCGCCCTTGAGCGACAGATTCTTGTTCTCCTGTTCGTTCTGGGGCTTGATGTTGTTCGTATAGAAGAAGTTGTGCTGATTCGGATCCTCATCGAAGGGCGGAGCGCCGAATATCGCCGCCGCCTCGGCAAAGGACACCGCGGCGTTGAAATTGATGGCCCCGGATTCGACTTTCGAATACTTGGCCTTCATGTCAAAGCTGCCGCTACCGGCATCGAAAGTCAGGCGTCCCGTGGCGCCGGTCTCTTCGAAGTAGTCGACGCAGTCGTCGCAATCGAGCAGCGTGTTATTCCACTGGCCGTCGGTGTTGCGCGTATAGACGGAGAGGCTGCCCTTCGCGGTATCGCCGAGCGGCCCGCTGGCATAGAGGCTGCCCTTGTAGCTGTCGTCGCTGCCGTAGCCCGCGCCGACTTCGAACTCCGCGGTATCACCCGGCTTGCGTGTCGTCATGATCACGGCACCCGCCAGGGCGTTGCGCCCATAGAGTGCGCCCTGCGGCCCTTTCAGGACCTCGATCTGCGTAACGTTGTTGAGTTCCTGATTGAGCGCATTGGGATTCGTCTGCAGCACGCCGTCCACGACCAGCGCGAAGTTCGTCTCGGCGTCGCGGCCCGTGTTGATGCCGCGGATCACGACCTGCATGTCGCCGGATTCGGCTGTCTGCACCTGCGCCACTCCCGGCGTCAGCGCAATGAAGTCCTGCGGCCGCTCGATGCCCGCCGACTTGATCTCCTCCGCCGTGAATGCCTGGACGGTAGCCGGCACGTCCTCGATCTTTTCCGCACGTTGCCGCGCGGTGACCACGACTTCGGGTAGTTGCGAACTCGACTGTGGCTCTGCGGCGGCATTCGCGGCGGCCAGGATGCTCGCGATGGCAAAGCCGAGTGCGGTGGTCAGGTGGTTGTGCTGCTGCATGGCTTCCTCGCAGGAGGGTGGGTCGTGAAGACCCTGTCGTTGTATACAAAACAGGCTTTTGGATCATACTCTGACGCCTGTAGTGCCGGCAATATTGGGTCTTGGGCTGATGACGGTATACACCCCGCAGCCGATACACTGGGAACCGGCATGACCGCGCTATCGATGTTCGAAAAGATCTGGCGGGCCCACGAGGTCGTGCCGGAATCCGTCGACGCCCCGGCCGTGATCTACATCGACCTGCACCTGGTCCACGAGGTCACCTCACCCCAGGCGTTCTCGATCCTGGGCACGTGCGGCATCCCGGTGCATAGCCCGAAGCGCACGCTGGCGACACTCGATCACGCGACGCCGACGGACTCACGGCAGATTTTCGGCGGCGTGCCGATACGACTCGAATCGGCCGCCAGCCAGATCGCCGCGCTCGAGCGCAATACCACGGACTTCGGCATCGAGCTGCTGGGTCTTCGCGACAGCCGGCGCGGCATCGTCCATGTCATCGGTCCGGAACTCGGCCTGACGCAGCCGGGCATGACGATCGTCTGCGGCGACAGCCACACCAGCACCCACGGCGCATTTGGAACCTTCGCATTCGGCATCGGCACGACGGAAGTGGGTCTCGTGCTCGCTACTCAGTGCCTGTTGCAGCGCAAACCAAAGACGCTTTCGATCGACATCCGCGGGCGGCTCGGCGCGGGCGTCGGCGCCAAGGACCTCGTGCTCGCAATCATCGGTCGTATCGGCGTGGCGGGCGGCGCCGGGCACGTGATCGAGTACCGTGGCGATGCGATCCGCGCGCTGTCGATGGACGAGCGCATGACGGTCTGCAACATGTCGATCGAGGCGGGCGCGCGTGCCGGAATGATTGCTCCCGACGACATGACCTTCGAATACCTGCGCGGCCGCCCGCGTGCGCCCGGCGGCGCGGAATGGGAAAGCGCGGTCGCGGGATGGCGCGAATTGCAGAGCGATGCCGGCTGCGTGTTTGACCGCCAGCTCGAATTCGACGCTGCGACGATCGAACCGATGATCAGCTATGGCACGAATCCCGGCATGGTGATGCCGATTGGCGGGCGGATCCCCGAACGCGATGATGCGGCCTTCATGAAGGCGCTTCATTACATGGGATTGCAGCCCGGCGCGATGCTCGTCGGTCGCGCGATCGATGTCGTGTTCATCGGCAGTTGCACGAATTCGCGCCTGTCCGACCTGCGCACCGCCGCCACCCTGCTGCGTGGCCGTCGCGTTGCAAGCGGCGTGCGCATGCTGGTTGTGCCGGGCTCGCAGCAGGTGAAGCTCGCGGCCGAGGCCGAGGGCCTGCATCGGATTTTCACGGGCGCCGGCGCGGAATGGCGCGAATCCGGCTGCTCGATGTGCGTCGGCATCAATGGCGATACGACCGCGGCGGGCCATTACGTCGTCAGCACCAGCAATCGCAATTTCGAAGGCCGCCAGGGCCAGGGCGCGCGCACCTTGCTCGCGAGTCCGGCGACCGCGGCCGCGGCCGCTATCGCCGGGCATATCATCGATCCGCGCGAGCTGGCGCCATGAATGGCCTTCAGAGCATCCGCTCCCGCACAGTCGTCCTGCCGGTCGCCGATGTGGACACGGACCAGATCTTTCCTGCCCGGTTCCTGAGGACGACTGCCAGTGCCGGGCACGGCGCCGCGTTGTTTGCCGATTGGCGCTTCGATGCCGATGGACGGCCGCGACCGGATTTCGTGCTGAATCGCCCGGAAGCCCAGGGATGCGAAATCCTGGTCGCCGGCACCAATTTCGGCGGCGGCTCGTCGCGCGAGCATGCCGCCTGGGCATTGCGCGATTTCGGTATCCGCGCCGTGATCAGCGACTCGATCGCGGACATCTTCTATTTCAATGCGCTGAAGAATGGCGTCGTACCGGTACGGATCGGTGGCTCGACCCATGCCTGGCTCCTTGCCAATCCGGGATCCATGATCGTGATCGACATCGGACAGGGGCGGCTAGTCCTGCCGGACGGCACAGGTGCGGCATTCGCGCTGGATCCCTTCGCCCGGCATTGCCTGATGCACGGCGTGGACGAGCTCGGCTACCTGCTGTCGCGCCTGCCGGAAATCGCTGCCTGGGAACGGGCGCGCGGGCGTTGAATGGAATGGGAGTGACGCAGGTGAACCGCGACGCCGATTGGATGCGCCACGCGCTAGAACTCGCCGCACGCGCCGAGGCGGAAGGCGAAGTGCCGGTCGGCGCGCTGGTCGTGCGCGATGAGGAGGTGCTGGGCGAGGGCTGGAACCGGCCGCTCGCGCTGTGCGACCCGACCGCGCATGCGGAAATTCTTGCGATGCGCGCGGCGGCCCGGAAGATGCGTGATTACCGCCTGGGCGGCGCGACGCTCTACGTGACGCTCGAGCCCTGCCCGATGTGCGCCGCGGCGATCGCGCATGCGCGCATCGCACGGCTCGTGTTTGGCGCCTGGGATCCGCGTCAGGGCGCTGCCGGCAGCGCCTTCAATCTGCTGAAGGGCGAGGCAATGAATCACCGCGTGGATGCATTCGGCGGTGTGCTGTCGGAAGAGTGCGGCGAGCTCCTGAAGCGATTCTTCGAATCGCGGCGCTAAACCGGGAAATCGATTTCACTGCGTCAGTTTGCCGGCGACCGGGTTGCTGCCGATCCAGCCGCAAGCGGTTGAGTAACCGGGTGATCCAGGCCGCCGGTCATCCATTCCAGGATCTCGAGATAGGTCTGCACATTGCGCACGAATCCAACGGGCTCCCAGCCGCGTGCGTATCCTCTCCTGGTCTGGGTGAACCACTGCTCCTGGGCCAGCAGCGGCAGCTGTTCCCGGACTGCGGGCCATGAATCGGGATCGGCGCCGGCGCGCTGCGCAAGTATGCGCGCGTCCTCCAGGTGGCCATAGCCGACGTTGTATGCGGCCAGCGTCAGCCAGATGCGGTCAGGCTCCGGTATTCGGGCGGGAATCGTATTCTTGACCAGCGTCAGGTAACGCGCGCCGCCCAGGATGCTGCTGCGCGGATCGGTGCGATCAGCCACCTTGACTCGCAGAGCGGTCTCGGCAGTCAGCATCATCAGACCGCGCACGCCGGTCGGCGAGACGGCGGTCTCGTCCCAGCGCGATTCCTGGTAGCCGATCGCTGCCAGCAGCCGCCAGTCAATCCCGGTTTCGGCGCCCGCTTCCTCGAACCAGGCCCGGTAGCGAGGCAGGCGCTCGCGTACGGCGCTGACAAATGCTGGCGCGTCGACCTGCTCGAAGCGACCCAGCGAGTGCTCGTGGCGCGTCAGTATCTCGGCGAGCAGTCCGATCGCTTCGAGTTCCCTGAAGTGACGCTCGACCAGTGGCAGCAGATCGGTGCTGCGTGGCGCCAGGGCCCAGGCGATGGCTTCCGATTCGGCCAGCTTGAATGCCGCGCGCAATTCCGGATGAAACCGTCGTCCCAGCGTGAATTCGCTTGAGTCGGCAATGGTCAGGTCGGCCGCACCGCTGGCGACATGCGCGAAAAGCTCCTGCTGGTCGACGCCATCGACCTCGATCCAGTTCAATTGGGGAAGCTCGCCGGCAAGTCGGGCGAGGCTCGCAGCGTGCGTCGAGTTCCGGATCACGACGATTTGTTTGCCTAGCAGGTCCTGCGGCGACCGGGGCAGCGGGTCCTGGACGCGATAGACGATGTGCTGGTCTATGCGCTTGTAGACCGGTCCGAACAGGGCCTTCTCCCTGCGGGGTTCGGTGGCGAGTATTCCGGCCGCGGCGATGTGGGCCCGATTTCGGAGCACGTCATCGAGTGCCGCGGCTCCCGATGCTGCAATGTGAAGGTCAAGTTTCACGCCCAGTCGGCGGGCAAAACCGTCTGCAAGCTCGTACTCGGGGCCTTCCGGACCGGAGGCGCCCTGGTAATAGGCCATCGGGCTGTTGCGCGTAGCGACTTTCAGCGTTCCGAGCAGACGAATCTGCTCGTAGGTGCCTGGCAAGCGTGAACAGGTCCCGATCATCAGCGACATGATGATGATGGCTGGCACGCCGAAGCGGCTGCGGATGTCTCTACGCCGTCCGCCGGTTTGGGCAGGCTTCGGCTCCATTGTTGTAGAATACCGCCTCCGGTGGGGGCCGCGATGACGGTCGGCCGAAATCCCGCGCGGAGAGGTACCGAAGCGGTCACAACGGCACCGACTCGAAATCGGTTGGGGGCATTACGCCCCACGTGGGTTCGAATCCCACCCTCTCCGCCAATCCCAGGGCGCGAGCCGGGATCGTCCGTTCGCTCAGCCAGAACTTTATTCACTCACGGACGATCCCGGCT
>JBAQWM010000060.1:0-14975 GCA_049298915.1 Steroidobacteraceae bacterium
GGTGACGAGAGCCGCGCCCTCATGGCTGCCGCTCGCGCCGTATGCGGTCGCACGCGTCGCGTGCGCACCCTGGTCGATCGCGATGTAGACCGGCTCGCTCAGGCGCGCCGCTCCAGGTCGCGCAGAAGTTCAGCCAGCAGGCGCCGCGATGCCATCGATTCGACCATCGCAACGCCCCGCGCGTGCAGTGTGCGTGCGAGACGGGCATCGGCCACCTCGTAAACCGCCCAGACCCAGCTGCCGCGCGGCAGCGGCCCGGATGGCGGCAGCCCACGGTGATCGCAGAATGCGAATTCAGGCTGCAATTCCTCGAGCGCCGGCACATGCGAGGCCGGCGCCCCCTCGAATACCCAGCCGATCGGGATGCCCGCCATGCTGCGCGTCAGGCGGCAGGTCTCGGCATCGAAGGAAATCACGGCACAACGATCCAGCACGCCCGCAAGCGCGGCAATCGTGTGCTCGATGCATTGCTGGCGGCCGTGATGCACGAGACTTGCGCGCTTGAGTTCGACAAACGCCATGGCTCCGGGAATTCCGGCCATCAACTCCGCGACCGCCGTGAGCCGCGGCAGCCGGGTGCCGGCGTGATCTGCTCCAAACCGGCGGGGCTCGCCGGCGTCGATACCGTCGAGTTGTCCGGACCTCATCAGACGCAGGTCGCCGGTCGAGCCGGTAGTCCGTTCCAGGCTTGCATCGTGGATGACATACGGAACCGCGTCTGCCGACAGCTGCACGTCGAACTCCGCGTAGCGCAGTCCATTGCGCCAGGCTGCCTCGAGTGCCGGGAGGGAATTTTCGGGAAAGTGTTCCGCGTCGCCGCGATGTGCGACGATTTCGGGAAGTTCGGTCCGGGCGGGGGCTGGTGTCAACATCGCTCCGCTGGGTTGACGGGATTATAGGAGCCCCGTTGCGATTACAGTGGATTGTATTGTGGATCGCCTGCGCTCTCACGGTCGCGGCCTGCAGCCGGCAGGCGGCCGGCTGGAAGGGAGCGCGCAGCGATGACACCGTTCCAGCCTATGAAGCCTACCTGGAACATTTTCCCGCAGGGGCGCACGCGAAAGAGGCGCGTGCGAGGATCAGCGAGCTGCGGGAAGAGAGCGAATGGGCCCGCGCGAGCCAGTTGCAGACCCCGGAGGGCTGGCAGCGCTATTTGGGCGCCTATCCGGAGGGCCGTTACGCTGAAGCCGCGCGTGAAAGACTCTACGGATTTGTGATGCCAGGGGCGCCGGCCGGGGAGCGCCGATATGCAATTCAACTGGGCGCCTATTCGACCGAAGCGGCTGCGCGCGCGGACCTTCTGCGGCTGTCGCGCGATCATGCCGATCTGCTCGGAGCCCTGGAGCTGAATATCGAAGCACCCGCCGCGGATGCGCCGCCGCTGTGGCGGCTGCGCTCCACGCCATTCGCCGAATCCGCGGTGCGCAGAATCTGCGCGGACCTGCAGTCGCGGGCGGTGGACTGCGCACCCATGGCGAAGTGAATCAGCCGGTGACGCGCCTCCAGAGCGCGCGACCGATCAGACGGGCCTGATCCGCCAGGCCGAAGCGCCCCAGATTCGTGCGGATGACACCCTGCGTAAAGCGCGTGCGTTTCGAATAGTCGATATGCACGTCCACGAGCATGGCATTGCCGGCCGCGGCCGCGGCGAGCGCTTCGTCGATGACGCGGTCGATATCGTCGTTGCCGCGCATTTTCAGGCAGCCGACCCCGGTGGCGCGTGCCAGGCTCTCAAGATCGAGTGCGGGCAGGACGGTGCAGGTCTTGCGGTTGTAAGGGGTCTCCTGCGCCTGGCCGATCTGCGCCAGTTCGCCGTCGCTGAAAACGAACCACACGACGCCGGTCTTCTCTGCAACTGCGGTTGTCATTTCCAGACCGGTCATTCGCACCGCGCCGTCACCGACGATGCCGACCACCACTCGATCGGGGCGCGCCAGCTTCGCGCCGATCACCGCCGGTATGCAGTAGCCCATCGAATTGAAGTCGGTGGGCGAGAAGAAGCCGCGGGTGCCGTGAATCGGCATCAGTTCGGCGACCAGAAACGTATGATTGCCGTCATCTGCGACGATGATTGCGTCATCGGGCAGGCGCCGGCGCAGCGCATCGAAGAAACGGGCCGGATTCACGCGGCCGCCGGAATCGTGCGCCAGCCACTCTTCATGGTAGGCGCGCTTGTCGGAGGCCAGCTGGCGGCTCACGAGTTCCCGGCGGTCAGCGCCGGCCGGTACGGCACCGAGCGATGCGATCAACGCCGCGAGCACCGCCTGCGCATCGCCCTCGAGTGCGACCGCCGGTCTGAAATTGGCGCCAAATACGCGCGGATTGATGTCCACGTGAATGAGATCCGCGGGGGGCTCGTAACCGAAGCTGCCGGTCGGAATCTCGGCGAAGCGCGTGCCGACAGCCAGCATGCAGTCACAGTGCTGAAATGCCTTCGCAGAGGCGGGCACCGCTGCGGGTCCCAGCGCGAAACCCGCATGCAGCGGGTGACTGGCCGGAAACGACGAAAGCCCCTGAAGCGTCGTTGCTACCGGCGCACCCAGGGTATCCGCGAGCTGGCAGAGCGCCGCAGTTGCATCGACCGCGCCCCAGCCGCAGAAAATGCCAGGCCGCTCGGCCCGGCGCAGCAGTTCCGCCGCGCGGGCCAGATCCTCGGGCGACGCCTTGTGGCCGGCGCGCGGCAACGGCTCGAAGGCGGGAATATCGCCGGTCTCGCCCCTCATCAGCTGCAGATTGACCGGGATCTCGACGAATACCGGCCCGGGTTCGCCGCCGAGCGCCAGCCGAATTGCCGCGTAGATGGCGGGCACGACTTCGGCATGCGTCTCCACGCGCCAGCGACCCTTGGTAATCGGCGCGAGCAGGGCGTGCTGGTCCATGTCGTGCAGCTGGTAGGCGCGACCGGTATCGCGGCGTATGCCGCCGGCGATGACCAGGAGCGGAATGCCGTCGAGATAGGCCTCGCCGATGCCGCTGGCGGCGTGGGTGACACCGGCCCCCGGCACGATCAGCAGTGCGCCAGGCCCGGCCCCGCTCCGGCTGACGGCGTCCGCCATGAATGCGCCCCCGCATTCGTGGGCAACGAGCACCGGCTTGATCGAGTCGCTGGCGGCGAATTCGTCATAGAGTTCGGTGGTGTGAACGCCGGGAATTCCGAAGGTGTAGCGGACGCCGGCCTGTTCGAGCGCGTGACGGGCAAGCCACGCTGCGGTCTTCTGCATGAGACCCCTCAGAACGCGCTGATGCCAGTCAGTTCGCGGCCGATCGTAAGCTGGTGGATGGTCTCTGTGCCTTCGTAGGTGATCACGCTCTCGAGATTGAGCGCATGGCGGATCGGCACATATTCTGCGCTGATCCCCGAACCGCCGAGCATGTCGCGCGCGTCGCGCGCCACCTCAATCGCCATGCGGCAGTTGTTCCACTTGGCGAGCGATACCTGCGCCGGCTTCATGCGGCCGGCATCCTTCAGCCGCCCCAGCTGCAACGACAGGAGCTGCGCGCAGGTTATGCCGCGCGCCATCTGCGCCAGCCGGATCTGGATGGCCTGATTTGCGGCGAGCGGCCTGCCGAACAGGACGCGGGACTGAGTGTAGTCGAGCAACTGGGCAAGGCAGGCCTGGGCCGCCCCGATCACGCCCCAGGTGATGCCATAGCGCGCCTGTGTCAGGCAGGACAACGGGGCCTTCAGCCCGATCGTGCTGCCCGGCAGCACATTCGCCTCCGGCACGACGACATCTTCCAGATACAGTGCACCGGTCGACGAGGCGCGCAGCGAGAATTTCCGCTCTATTTCCGGCGCTACGAACCCGCGCATGCCTTTCTCGACGATGAATCCGCGGATGCCGTCCCCGGTCCGCGCCCACACGATCGCGAGATCCGCAATCGGCGCATTGGTGATCCACATCTTTGCGCCATTCAGCACCCAGTCCTTGCCACGCCGCTTTGCGTGCGTCTTCATGTTGCCGGGATCCGAACCGCCGTGCGGCTCGGTCAGCCCGAAGCAGCCGATCAGTTCACCCGTGGCCATGCGCGGCAGGAACTGGTCCTTCTGCGCATCGCTGCCGTAGGCGTGGATCGGGTACATGCAGAGACTTGACTGCACCGACACGAAGCTGCGGATGCCGGAATCGCCGCGCTCGAGCTCCTGGCAGATCAGGCCATAGGACACCGCGTTCATGCCGGCGCAGCCATATCCGCTCAATGAACTGCCGAGCAGGCCGAGCGAAGCGATCTCGGGCACCAGTTCGCGCGGAAAACTGTGCTCCTCGAAATGTTTCTGTATGACCGGCAGGACTTTCTCGTCCACGAGCCGCGCAACGGAATCCCGGACCATGCGCTCCTCGTCGCTGAGCGCGCCACGGATGTCGTAGAGGTCGAGCGCATCGAGCCCGGCCTTTCCGGTCATGGAAGCTGTGGCGAGATCTGCGGCGGTCGCCATCCTGGTATCTCCGCGATTCAGCCAGCCTGCATGCCGAGGCGGGCCACCAGGTGCTGGGTCATCGCCTCGACATCCCGGGCGTTCGTCACTGCAGCCTCCAGATCGCCCGCGATGAATGCCGCGTTAGCCCTGTCCCAGGCGCCCTGGGCGCTGCTGAAGGCTGCATTGGCCTCGCCGATCAGCTGCTTGTCCATTCCCTGCGGCAACTTGCGCATCTTGCCGAGTTCCGCCAGTCGCGATTCGACACTGGCCATCTGGCCCGGCAGGCTGCCGGACAGGGTGGCCCATTCCGAATTGAGTTCGGCCAGCCATTTCTGCCTGGCCTGTTGCGAGATCCTGGCAAGCTCTTCGGCGCGCCCGGGTATGTCCTTCACGGCCGCTATGGCATCTGCGTAGCGTTCCTCATCGAAGGCCTGGCGGGCGCCTTCCAGTGCTGCCTTCACTTCGGCGTAGCGTTCGGGCACGAATTTCTGGGCGTCCTCGTATACAGCCTGGAGTGCGCCTTCCGCAGCATCGATCGCAGCGGCTGCCGGGTCCTTCTGCGAACAGCCCGCAGCCAGGAGCACAAGTGCCGCAAGCACGGCGGGCCGGATCCAAGTGTTCACGTGTCTCTCCTCAGGAAGGCTTGATGCCCAGTTGCTCCATTATGCCGGCGATTGCAGCTCTCGCATCGCGCCCAGCCAGCACGGATGATTCGAAACTGGCAGCATCGATCGATTCGGCGGCCTTGCTCCAGCTGGCCCTGGCCGCGTCATAGCGTGCGACCACTGCGTTGTATGCCTCCCGGTCCATGCCTTGCGGCGGCCGGCCGCCCTGGGCGTTGATTTTCCTGTCGACCGCCGCGAGCATCGCTGGCATCGTCTCGACGAGTTCGTCCCACACAGCTTCAAGTTCGACCTGGACCTGGGCCCTGCGGATCTGCGCGTCCGCAACTGCCCGGCGCAGGGCATCTGCGACGGCGGGCGCCTCCGATACCACGTCCCCATACTTCTCCTGCGACAGGAGATCACGAAGACTGGCGACGCTGGCGCCGATCTCCTGATGGCGTTCAGGCAGGTATTTCTGGATCTGGGCGCCAGATGCCTCGAATGTCTTTTCGATTCCGGTCATTGCCTGCAGGGCGGGCTCCTTCTGGTTCGCGCAGCCTGCCAGACCGAGAAGCCCGAATGTCAGGATTCCGAGCAGTAACGTGCTGCGATTCGATTTCATCGGTATACCCCTTGGATCTGCCTGCCAGAGCGGCCGGCACACTGGCCAGCCAGGCATAAGGTTAACACCGATCAATGGCAATTCAGGCGCGTGGCGCAACACGGGCCTTGGCATGCGCGCGCGCCGGTCATTACCATGCCGCGGATGCCGCGCAGGTGTCAGGGGGAGCAGAACATTGAAGATTCCAGAGATCCTGATGATCGAGACCGTCCACCAGCCAGGCAGCCTGGCACGGGTGCTCCAGGTCATCGCGGATGCCGGCCTCACGATCGATCACCTGCAGGCCATCCGTCGCGAACAGGGCCGCACGACCTGGGAAATAACCCTGGAAATGGACGAGGAGGCGGACCGGAGTCTCTACACGCGCATCGACAATCTGCCAATCGCACGCTTTGTCGGGAAATCCGACCGGGTATTCGACCGGCATCGCGGCGGCAAGATTCGCACCGTCTCGTCGAAACCCATCAACACCCAGCAGATCCTCCGGGATGTCTATACGCCGGGCGTCGCAAGAGTGTGCATCGCGATCCAGAAAGACCCTGAACAGGCTTACCAGTACACGGCGCTCGGCAATACCGTTGCAATCGTCACCAATGGGACCGCGGTGCTGGGTCTGGGGAATATCGGTGCGCTCGCCGGACTACCGGTGATGGAGGGGAAGGCGGCGCTGTTCGCTACGCTCGTGGACATCAATGCGGTGCCGATCCTGCTCGACGAAACCGACGCGGATCGTTGCGTCGACCACATCGCCGCAATCGCCGGCGGTTTCGGCGCCATCCAGCTCGAGGATTTTGCGGCTCCACAGTGCTTCGAAATCGAGAGGGCGCTGCGCGAGCGCCTCCACTGCCCGGTACTGCACGACGACCAGCACGGCACCGCGGTTGTCGTGCTGGCGGCGCTCATCAACGCGACCCGCCGCGCCGGGCGGCAACTGGGCGACTGCGTCATCGGCCAGATCGGCCTTGGCGCAGCGGGCATCGGCATCATCCGCCTGCTGGCCTGCGCCGGAATTGGCCAGGTGCGCGGCGCCGATATCGACGAAGACGCGCGGGCACGACTCGCCGCCATGGGCGGGAAGCCGTCGACACTCGAGGAGATCATGGCAGATTGCGATGTCGTCATAGCGGCAACGGGTGTGCGCGGCCTGATCAGGCCCGCGCAGGTCCGCAAGGGCCAGATCATCCTGGCGCTGTCGAATCCGGATTGCGAGATCGAACCGATGATCGCGCTGCAGCACGGCGCCGCGTTTGCCGCGGATGGCAAGGGGATCAATAACGTGCTTGGATTCCCCGGGTTGTTCAAGGGCGCGCTGGCAGCGCGCGCGCCGCGTTTTACCGATGCAATGCTGCTGGCGGCGGCGCGTTGCATCGCCGATCTGGCGCCTGGCGATGACCTGGTGCCGGACCCGCTCGACCGCAATGTTCACGTGGCGGTCGCTGCTGCCGTGCAGCAGGCCGTCTAGCCGGCCATCGCGGTCCGAAGCCTGCTGATGGCTGCAGCCTCGATCTGGCGTATGCGTTCCGCGGAGACGCCGTATTCATCGGCGAGATCCTGGAGTGTCCGCTTGTCTTCCGCGAGCCAGCGGGCATTGACGATTGCGCGGCTGCGCTCGTCGAGCTTGCCGATCGCCGTTGCCAGGGATTCGGAGACCGCGCCTTCCCACTGCTGCTGCTCGACGGCGGTGGCGGGATCCATGTCCGGCGCCGGCAGGTAGAGCGAGGGCGAGCCGACGCCATCCTCGTCGTCGGTGTCCGGCGCCGGGTCGAAGGACAGGTCCCGGGCAGCCAGTCGCTGCTCCATTTCCCGCACTTCGCGCGGCTCGACGCCCAGTTCGCCGGCGATGGTCGTGGCCTCCGCATCGGACAACCACGCCAGGTTCTTCTTCAGACGGCGCAGGTTGAAGAACAGCTTGCGCTGGGCCTTGGTCGTTGCCACCCGCACCAGCCTCCAGTTGCGGATCACGAACTCGTGGATCTCGGCCCGGATCCAGTGGATCGCAAAACTGACCAGGCGCACGCCCATGTCGGGGTCGAAACGCTTGACCGCCTTCATCAGGCCGATATTGCCCTCCTGGATCAGGTCGGCGACCGGCAGGCCATAACCCATGTAGCCGCGCGCGACATGAACGACGAATCGCAGATGCGACAGGACGAGCATCCGTGCCGCCTCCAGGTCCTGGTCGTCGCGGAAGCGCCGTGCGAGTTCGAGCTCTTCCTCGCGGCTCAACACCGGAATGCTCGACACGCGCTCGACATAGGCGTCGAGGCTCCCGACCGGACCCTCGAATGCCAGGGCGTGATTTTTCAGGACTAATGCGTTACCGGCCATGAATCCAGTTACCTCCGTTGCATAACATTAGCACTCGAGTAAATAGAGTGCCAATCGGCCCGCAAGTTCAGGCTTCGGAAGCAGAAATAACTGTTATTAAAGAATGACTTATGAACGTGGCTCGATTCGCCGCAAGTGAAATGTAGCTGCGAGCCAGGCGCCCAGCAAGCCGAGCAGAGCACCACCGCCGACGATCACGAGGTATTCCCTTGCCGCGAGGCCGACGAGCGCGAACGCAGCCCCGTAGGCTTTCGCCACGCGCTCAACAGGCGCTTCGAGTATGAAAAGACCGATGCCGATCAGCGCCACCGCCAGGAAACCACCGGCCAGCCCCTGCCAGAAGCCTGAATAGAGGAATGGCCGGCGCACGAATGCATTGCTGCCCCCGACCAGCTTGGTGACTTCGATCTCAGCGCGACGCCCATTGATCTCGAGCCTGATGGTATTGCCGACAATTGCCAGCACCCCGAATGCCAGCACGACGGCGGCCAGGGCGACGATCTGGCGCAGCGCGTCCAGGATCGCGTGCAGGCGACGCACCCAGGCGGTATCGGCTTCCACCAGTTCGACTTCCGGGAGGCTGCGTAGATCGGCCGCGAGAGATTCGACCGCGCCTGCCGAATCGCGGTCCGCGGCCGGCCGCAACTTGAGGACCCAGGGCAGCGGATTCTCCGCCAACGCCTTCATGGCCTCGCCGATACCGGAAACGGCGCGGAATTCGGCAAGACCCTCGTCGGGACTGACGAGCACCGCTGCTCCCACTTCATTGCGGGCCCTGATGGCGCGCGCGACCTTCTGCGCCTGCTCGGCCGTCGTCGAAAGCCGCAGGTACACCGAGAGCTGGACGGTATCGCCGAGCCCGGCGGTCACCGCACGCGCATTGGTGACGATCAGGTAAAGGGCAGCCGGCAGCGCGAGCGCAATGCCGATCACCGTGATCGTCAGCACGGTCGCCAGCGGCTGGCGTGCGAGGCGCCCGAGCGAGCCGACCATGGTCTGCGCGTGGCGCTCGAACCAGGTTGACGCGGCGCCGCCAAGCGTGCGCGGGCCGGGCGGTCTGGCATTCCGGAGTTCTTCAGGCAGCGGCATAGGAGGGATTCGCGATACGCCCCTGTTCGATGTGGATTCGGCGGACGGGAAAGCGATCGAGCAGGTGTATGTCGTGCGTCGCGACCATGACGGTAACGCCTACCGCGTTGAAGCGCTGGAAGAGGTTCATGACCTCGTGCGCCAGATCAGGATCCAGATTGCCGGTCGGTTCATCCGCGATCAGCACCGGTGGCTTGGTGATGACTGCGCGCGCAATGCCGACGCGCTGCTGTTCGCCTGCCGACAGTTCGAGCGGAAATGTCCTTTCCTTGCCCAGCAGGCCCACCTGGTCGAGTGCGGCGCGCACGCGCCTGTCCATCTCGCGGCGGGGCACGCCGCTGATCGCAAGCGGCAGCGCGACATTGTCGTAGACCGGCCGGTCGTCGAGCAGGCGGTGATCCTGGAACACGATGCCGATCTGGCGGCGGAATCCCGGTATGGCGCGGGAACGCAGCGCAGCGGTGCTGCGCCCGTGCACGACGACCTGGCCGCGCGTCGGGCGCTCGAGCAGGGCGATCAGACGCAGCACCGTGCTCTTGCCGGCACCCGAATGCCCGGTCAGGAATGTCATTTCTCCGGTGGCGATTTCAAATGACAGCTCCGACAGGGCTTCGCGGCCATTCGGGTAACGCTTGAATACGCGGTCGAATCGGATCATGCGGATTCCTCGGGCGCAACGCGCAGCAGACCGTCGACATAGGCGCCCGCATTGAAGACACCGAAATCCCCGGGTTGTTCGCCAATACCGACAAAGCGGATCGGCAGCCCGAAGCGCTCGGCAATCGCGACAACGATACCCCCCCTGGCCGTCCCGTCCAGCTTCGTGACGGCGATGCCGGTAACCCGGATCGCGCGATGAAACAGTTCTGCCTGGCGCAGTGCGTTCTGCCCGAGGCCCGCATCGAGGATCAGCAGCACCTCGTGTGGAGCCTCAGGGTCGAGGCGTTTCAGCACCCGCGCCACTTTTGCCAGTTCGTCCATGAGGTGCGACTGTGTATGAAGCCTGCCGGCCGTGTCGGCGATCAACACGTCGATGCCACGGGCCTGCGCGGACTGCAACGCGTCGAACACGACGGCAGCGGGATCCGCGCCAGCCGCCTGGGAAATCATCGGCACACCGGCACCTTCTGCCCAGGCCGCCAGTTGTTCGACCGCAGCGGCGCGGTAGGTATCGCCCGCGGCCAGCATGACCGAGCGCCCTTCGCCCCGGAGCCCGCTCGCCAGCTTGCCGATCGTCGTCGTCTTGCCGGAACCATTGACGCCGACGACCAGTATCACGAATGGCTTTCGGGAGCGGTCGATCTCGAGCGGCCGCTCGACCGGCTGAAGTATCGCCAATAGCGCCTTGCGCAGCGCCAGTTGCAGTGCTGCCGCGTCCGCGAGTTCGCTGCGCGCCACGGCGCGCCGGAGTTCGGCGAGCACGGAATTCGTCGATTCGACGCCGATATCGGCGGCCAGCAGCCGGGTCTCGAGTTCCTCGAGCAGCGCGTCGTCAATCCGCCCGCCGGGCAGCAGCTCGCCAAGCCAGGATGCACCGCGATTGACCCTGGCGCGCAGGCGCGCGAAGAATCCGCCTGGCGAAGTGTTGTCGTCCCTGCGGTTCAATGCCACCGTTGCAGCCGGATCACCGCTTCGACGCGAGGAATTTTCATGCTGGAGATTCCGGCAAAATATCGACAGCCAAGTCTACGGGATTGACGGAGTGCGTTACGCTGCAATCGCGACGAGTCTTCGGACAATGCACTGCAAAAAACCAAATGTACTGCGGATCATTGGCGGCGAATTTCGCGGGCGCCGCATCCATTTTCCGCGCCAACCCGGAATCCGGCCGTCTCCGGACCGGGTGCGCGAAACGCTTTTCAACTGGCTGGCGCCGGTGGTGGAAGGAAGCCGCTGCCTCGACCTGTTTGCCGGCAGCGGCGCGCTGGGTCTCGAGGCGCTGTCACGCGGCGCCGCGGCTGCAACATTCATCGAGTCCGATCGACTCACCGCGGAGCGGCTGGGCGAGAATATCGCAACGCTGGCGCCTGATCGCGGGATGGTCCTGCAGGCCGATGCCCTGAGCTGGCTCGCGGGTCCGCGGCAGCAATTCGACCTCGTGTTTCTCGATCCGCCATTTGGAACGGGCCTGATGGTGGAGGCCGCCAGATTGCTGGATTCCGGCGGCTGGCTGGCAGGGTCCGCATATATCTATCTCGAGGGCCCCGCCAGGGACGGTCCACCGCAACTACCTGCGGGCTGGAGACTGCACCGTTCGGGCAGGGCCGGTGCGGTCGGTTATCATCTGGCGCTGACGTGAATCCGAAACGCATCGCTGTCTATCCAGGCACCTTCGATCCGGTCACCAATGGTCACCTGGACCTGGTGCGGCGCGCGGCCGGCATCTTCGACCGCGTCGTCGTCGGGATCGCCTCGAATCCCCACAAGGCGCCCTTGTTTCCGCTGCAGGAACGGATCGAACTTGCGCGCCATGTGGTGGCCGACCTGCCGAATGTCACGGTCACCGGCTATTCGGGGCTGACCGTCGATTTCGCGCGCGAACAGGGCAGCCAGATCGTGATCCGCGGCCTGCGCGCGGTATCCGACTTCGAGTTCGAGTTCCAGCTTGCGAATATGAGCCGCTACCTCGCGCCGGACGTGGACTACGTCTTCCTGACTCCGAAAGAGAAGTTCACCTTCATCTCGTCCACGATGGTGCGCGAGATCGCGATGCTGGGCGGCGATGTCTCGCAGTTCGTGGATCCCGTTGTCGTCAAGGCGCTTGCCAGGCGCCGGAAGGGTCTGATGCCGCGCAACTGAAGTCAAGCCCGGCTAGCGCTGGCAGCTGGGACACCAGTAGGTGCTGCGCTGGCCCTGCCGGTACCGGCGGATCCCGCTCCGGCACTTTCTGCAGGGCTCGCCCGCCCGTTCGTAGACGTAGAGCTTCTGGCGGAAGTAGCCGGGCATGCCGGAAGGGTCCACATAGTCGCGAAGGGTCGTGCCGCCGACGCCGATCGCCTCCGTCAGCACCTCCCGGATGCTGGTGACGAGGGCACTCATGCGTTCGCGGCTCACCCTGCCAGCCGCAAGCCCGGGCCGGATGCCCGCCCGAAACAGCGCCTCGCTCGCGTAGATATTGCCGACGCCGACAACGGCATGGGAGTCCATGATGAACGCCTTGATCGAGGCGCGACGGCGGCGTGCACGGTGCCAGAGCCGATCGCCCGTAAATTCGCGCGACAGCGGTTCCGCCGCCAGCTCCGCGAGCAGCCGATGGCGCAGCGGGTCGCCGGTCGTGAACAGCAGGCAGCCAAACCGGCGTGGATCGTTGAAGCGCAGGCATCGACCGGAATCGAGGACGATGTCGAAATGATCGTGCGCGAGCGGGGGTGCCGTCGCATTCATCATCTTGAGGCTGCCCGACATCCCGAGGTGGAGTATCGCGGTGCCGGTGTCGGTTTCGATCAGCAGGTATTTCGCGCGCCGGTCTACGGCGCGGACCGTGGCGCCGCGAAGCCGTGCAGGCAGGCCGCGAGCCACCGGCCAGCGCAGCCGCCGGTCGCGTACCACGACCTCTTCGATACGGCGGCCGACGAGCCAGGGCTCGATCCCGCGACGCGTCGTCTCGACCTCCGGCAGTTCAGGCATCCGCGCCGCCTCGTCTCAGACGCGCGAGCCGCACTTACTTGATCTTGGATTCCTTGTAAGTCACATGCTTGCGTACGACCGGGTCGTACTTGCTGACTTCCATCTTCTCGGGATGCAGGCGCTTGTTCTTCGTGGTCGTGTAGAAGTGCCCGGTTCCGGCCGTCGATACGAGCTTGATCTTGTCGCGCATTTCAGCTCCTCAGACGTGGGTGCCGGCAGCGCGCAATTCGGCGAGCACGACGTCGATGCCCCGCTTCTCGATTGTGCGCAGGCCGCGGGTCGAAAGCCGCAGCGTGATCCACCGGGACTCGCTCTCGACCCAGAATCGCTGGGCGTGAAGATTAGGCAGGAAACGCCGGCGTTTCTTGATATTCGAGTGCGACACCTTGTTGCCGCTCCGCGGCCGCTTGCCGGTGACCTGACAGACTCGGGACATGATCTGGACCCCGCTGGACGCGCTGACCGTAAACGAGCCGCGTATTAGACCAGCCGGCCCCATTGGCAGTCAAATCAGGCCCTTGGCCTTGCCGGAAGAGCTGATCCTAGAAGCGGAATCTCACGCCAAACTGGATTCGATATACCGAGGGTAGCCGGGCAATTATCGGGCGCGGCGCAATCGTTTCCGGGCTGAGCTGCGAGCTCGGCGAGATCGGCGAATAGACATACTGTGCGCCCGCGATCGCAACGTTTGCGAGCGCGACGTTCGACGGTGAGGCATAGCTGTCAACACGGCCCCAGTCATCGTTGAGCAGGTTACCGAAGTTCTCGATATCCAGCATCAGCTCCAGCTTCTTGTCGCCCCAGAGTTTGACTTCCTGGCTGAGTCGCAGGTTGACGATGCTCGTAAAGCTCGTCTCGCAGGCGTTTCGGCTGATTATCGAGCCGCGGTATTCCTTCAGGCAGTTGTTGCTATCGATGAAACCGTTGAGGTTGGCGAGAAAAGTCGCGTCGCCGGTAACGATCGGGTCGGAAATACCGGTTGGCACATAGAACAGGTGCGAACCGGGGTTGTCACCTTCGCTGCCGAAGTCGGCCAGGAACGTGCCACCAAAAGCGGGATTCCCACTGCCAAAGGTATAGGAAAAATGGCGTCCCGAGCGCCCGTAATAGACCAGGCTTGCACTGCTGCGATTGTCACCAAACAGATTCTTCGACCAGCCGAGGGTCGCGGTTACGCGATCCTCAATTTCGTAGGTCGACGGTGAGACTCCCATATTGTTGAAGTCGGTCGTCGCATCGAAGGCATAGGATTCGAAGGTTATGAAGCGGTTATAGGAACGAACCTCTTCGGCATCCGTCTTGGTGTAACCCAGGGTGGCATCAAAAAGGCCGACGGTCGTATCCCAGGACTTGGCGACGTTAAACGTGAATACCGTGCTGTTGCCCTGTTGCGTATTCTCCAGGACGTAATCGCCGCCCGGGGTAAAGCTGTAAATATTGCGGCCATCGGGTGCGGTCCCGGTCACGGTGCGCCGTCTTTCCCTGACATTGAAGCCATCCTCGACAGCGGTATGAATGACGTCTGCTGACAGGTGCCAGTCGTTACCCAGGGTGAATTCGGCACCGAGGCTGTACTTCCAGGTACTCAGCGTGTCGAAATCCGGCGAAATCGCCTCAACGTCCGAGTCCGGGTTGACACCGTTGAATGGTTGCAGGAGTTGAAACGCGATATCCGGGTCCGGCAAGGCTGCCGCCAGTGCCGCGTTGATGGCAGGATCGAACGAGGCTCCAATACAGGCGCCGCAGACAATATTGCGGGTTACACCGTTGCCTGCGTAGCTGTTGGACAGCATGATCAACGGCTCGCCACCACCGAACAGACCGAGGCCGCCTCTGATTGTCAGGCGATCGGTCGCCGCCCAGTCAAAGCCGAAGCGCGGCATTACCAGGTCGTTACCGTCCAGGTTGAAGGTGTTGTCGAAGCCGTTTCGCGCCGCGAAGGAGGAGTTCAACGGCACGTTGTCGCTGTTGCTGTTGTTGTCCATACGGACGCCGAACTTCAGTACCAGATCGTCGGTAACGGCCCATTCGTCCTGGATATAGAAGCTACTGGTCACCAGCTCAAATGTGCTGGCGGCATCTGCAACGACACCCGTCGTAGAGCCGCCGAACAGCACCAGGCCGATATTGCGTTGCTCGAAGTCGTCGATAGAGAAAAACAGGTACTGACCGCGGGTAAACGGCACGAAGGTATTGGCAGCCGTCTTGGCTTCGCGCTCGTAGCCGGCGGTGATGATGTGATCGCCGACCGCATAATCGAACCGCAGGCGGAACTGCTCGGAAT
>JBAQWM010000061.1:0-1629 GCA_049298915.1 Steroidobacteraceae bacterium
ATGCGGCCCTTCTGGATCCAGATCTGCATGGCTGCGACAAGATTGGAATAGACGAAATAGATCAGGATCGCGATCGCGACGCGCGCATAACGTCCCTGGCGCGGGCGCAGTGCCGCCAGCGGAACCGCGATCAGGGCCAGCACGAGCACCATTACCGGCATTGAAACGCGATTCTGCAGTTCGGCGATGTCAGCCAGCGCCGTGGATCCGATCAAGGCGCTGGTTGGCATGCGTTCGGGGGTCTCGCGACCGATGCCGGGCTCCGGAAGGATCACCGGGATCCCGTGCTCGACAAAACGGATGCGCCGGAATTCGGTCTGGCCGGGCACTCCCTCGATGCGCTCGCCGTCGTGCAACACGACCAGCTGGATCCGTCCGTCATCCACCACGCGCTGTTCTGCCCAGGCCGCTGTAGCGACCTCGACCCGTTCGCCCACATAGCGTTGCACGAATACATTCGCGAGTTTGCCATCGGCAGTACTGCCTTCTGCATAGAACACGGCGCTGCCGTCAGCGAAGTTCCTGAATACCCTGGGTTCAAGATTCCCGAACTGCGCATCTCGCATCGCCTTGCCGCGCAACTCCTCGGCGCTGTCGCGGGCCGCCGGTCCGAGCTCGAAGGTGAGCCACGCCAGCGCCAACGCGAGCGGAACCGCCAGCGCATAGACCGGCAGGTACAGGCGGGCTGGCCCTACCCCGCAGGCGCGCATGGCGGTGATCTCGCTCTCGTGATAGAGCCGGCCGAGCGCCAGCATCACGGCAAGGATCATTCCGATCGGCACCAGCAGTACCAGATTCTGCAGTGTCGACAACCCGAACAGTGCGAACACGATGTCCCGTGGAAATCCGTGCTCCGCCGCCAGGCCGAGGATCTTTGCCAGCTGGCCACTGATCAATATCCCGAAAAGCACCGTTGTCACGGCCAGCCACGACATGGCGACCTCTCGCAGGACATAGCGGTCAAATGTACGGAACAAGGCGTTAATCGCGCGGACCCCGGCGCGCGGATCCGTCCTTTTGGATTAAACTGGCGTGCACACGGTAAACCAGCGTCGCCGTGCACTCAACGGGCAGCATCCGCCGGGCAGGCGCGCTCAGGGGACGATTGAATATGCAGTTTTACGCCACTGGTTCGACCGCAGCCCGGAATCGTACGGCCTGCGCCATTGTCGGCATTCACGAGGGCTCTGAAATGACCGCGCCCGCGCGCGAACTCGACCGCGCAAGCGGCGGCGCGATCAGGCGCGTGTTGCGTCGTGGCGACTTCAGCGGCAAGAGCGGCGAAGCGCTGCCCATCGTTGACGGCCTGCGCGGTCCGGCACAACGGGTGCTGCTGGTCGGTCTCGGCAGGAACAAGAGCTATGGCCGCAGGGCCTATCGCCGCGCGGTTTCCGTGGCGACCGGCTGGCTCGCCAAAAGCGGCGCTGCCAATGCCCTGCTCTACCTGTCCGCGGAATCGATACCCGGTCTGGATACGTACTACGCCGCGCGGCTCGCGACCGAAGGTGTCGCCGCAACGCTGTACCGGATTCCCGACCTCAAGTCGGGCCGCAAGCCGCAACGTCCGAAGCTCGCGAAGTTCGGCATCGTCGTGCCAGGCGCGGATCTCGCCGACGCGCGTCGCGGCAT
>JBAQWM010000062.1:0-21851 GCA_049298915.1 Steroidobacteraceae bacterium
GGATGTACATCAGGAACGCGCCGCGGCTGATCTTCTCCGACAGCGGCTTAGCGCCGAACAACATCGCCGCGATCGCATACCAGATCGCGACATGTGCGGACACGTTGATCTGCTGCGAGGAGTGGCCCATCGCCCACCAGACCAGCTTGTACATCAGCGGATCGATGTTGCTGATCAACCCCATGGACCACAGCCAGGTCGGGATCAGGATGATCGCCCCCGAAGCCAGCGTGAACACGGCGATGATGGCGGCCGTCAGCGCGCCGAATGTGACGAGCGGGATCGAGCCCTCGTAGGTCTTCTCCTCGCGCGCGATCACCAGCGTGCCGAAGAACACGCCACAGGCGATCAATGCGCCGACCGCGAACAGGATCAGGCCGAGGTAGAAATGCTGCGCCGCCATCATCGGCGGATAGGAGGTGAACATCACGGTCGACTGGCCCTGCAGGACTGCCAGATTCGTGATCAGGCCGCCGGTCAGCATCAGTCCGAATGCCGCCCAGGCCCAGCGCGGCGCCGCGATGCGCGAGTTCAGCAGGATCGCGGAGGCGAAATAAAGCACCGCGATCTCGAAGAAGATGATCCACAGCAGCAGCACATCCAGCCCGTGCGCGGTCAGGGCCAGATAGAACCAGTCGGCCGGCAGCAGGTGCACTGCCGGCCAGCGCGTCAGCGCGACGGAAAGACCGAACAGGCCGCCGATGGCCAGGAACACGACGGCCGCAACCGCATTGGCCCTGATCAGCGACTGTGCGCCGAGGTCGATCCTGAGACCGGTTGTCGGGCAGCTGCGGAACAGGGTCTGACTCATGCTTCCCTCCGTCACCGGTCCACGACGAATATCTTGCCCAGCATCATGTGGTGACCGAGGCCGCAGTACTCGTTGCAGACGATCGAGTACTCGCCGGACCGGTCCGGCGTGACCGTCAACACGTGCTCATAGCCGGGGTGCACCTGCACGTTGATGTTGATCGGTTGCAGGGAAAATCCGTGTTGCAGGTCGAGCGACGACAGGTGCAGCCGGTAGCTCTGTCCGCGTTCGAATTCCAGCACCGGATACCAGAGCCACATGCGTCCCAGCAGGTAGACGTCGGCGCCGGCAGGCGGCTTGATGACCGGAACGCCATTCAGCTCGCGCACCTGCCAGTCCGCGATGTTCTGCTCGACTTTCCTGTAGTAGGCATTCGGTGTCGTCCGGTAGGTCTCGGTCGCCAGGTTCTGCGCGCCGGTCGCATGCCAGTAGATCATCATGAAGAACATGACGAGGCCCCAGCAGAAGGCGACCGCAATCCAGATCAGCTCGACGCGGTGAACCGACTCGTTCCACCACAGCTTGACACCCGGAGGCGTGATGGCCATGTCAACCCTCCAGGCCTCAGGGCGCGACCGGTATCTGGGTCAGCTCGATGACGCCCCAGATGATGTAGAGGACGGTCGGCACCACGACGCCCAGGAACAGCAGCAGGAAATGATTGTCCAGCACCCGCTGCATGAACGGGATGCGTTCCGGTTTGGATTCCTTGTCGGACATGCGCCCCCCCCGACGGTCCGCCTTTCCAGGCAGTTGCAGGATTCCAGACAGCGCCCCGGGTCGCGTTGACCTAGGTCAATTGAATGCGCCGACCGGTCGCGTACAAATGGGTCATGAATAGACACATCAGGCGGATATGGAGCTGGTTGCGCACGCCGAGCGCGCGATTTGCCGCGGGCGGCCTGCTGCTCGGCGGTGTCGTGCTCGCAGCCGTTGGCTGGAGCAGTTTCAGCGCTTTCCTCAACTACAGCAACACGCTCGATTTCTGCATCTCCTGCCACGAGATGCAGGCATTCGTGTACGAGGAGTACCGGCAGACGATTCATTACCAGAACGCGAGCGGCGTGCGCGCCATCTGCTCCGACTGCCACGTACCGAAGGCATTCGGACCGAAGCTGCTGCGCAAGATCGTCGCGACATTCAATGAAGTTCCCAAGCACTTGATGGGCACCATCGACACCCGCGAAAAGTTCGAAGCGCGCCGCCTGGCGCTGGCCGAGCATGTCTGGGCGGAGATGCGAAGCAATGACTCGCTTGCCTGCCGCCATTGCCACAGCCGCGAGGCCATGCTGCTCGCGGACCAGAAACCGCGGGCCAGGGGCCAGCATGAAGAGGCGGCGGCGAGCGGCGAGACCTGCGTGGACTGCCACCAGGGCATCGCCCACAAGAAACCCGAGCAGCCCGATCAGGACGATTCCGAGACGGAGGATTTCGCACTGTGAACATTCCCGGCAATGCTCTGCTCCGAAACATGACGGCCGCAACCGGCCTGGTACTTGGCGTGGCGACCGGCTGGCCGGCAGCGGCGGCGGCGCCGGACTGGGCGAAGGTGGAGGAGCGCGAAATCGTGCTGCTGTATCCCGGGCAGGCTTCCTGGGAATGGGCGCTGACCGAGCGCGATCACAGCGGCGCTCCGAAATTCCGTGAAGGCAAGAATTGCAGGGGTTGCCACGAAGGCGAACAGGCCACCATCGGCGCATCCATCCAGAGTGGCGGCAAGCTGGAGCCCGCGCCGATCGCCGGCAAGCCCGGCAGCCTCGCGCTCAGAGTGCAGGTCGCTCGCGATGCCGAGCGCCTGTATTTCCGCCTGCGCTGGAAGGGTGCGCCCCCGGGCGGTCGCAAGCAGGATCCCGAGTTCGCCGCCCGTGCCGCCCTCATGCTCGGAGATGCAGAGGTCAAGGAGGCGCCGCGCTCGGGTTGCTGGGGCAGCTGTCATGACGATGTGGAGGGCATGGCGAGCGCGGCGCAGAACGGCGAAATCACCAAGTACCTGGGTAGCTCGCGCACCAAGCTCAGCCGCCAGGGCGGCGGAACCAGCTACAAGACGGCCGCGGATATCGAGGCCCTGCTGCAGCAGGGCGCATTCCTCGAAGTCTGGCGGGCGAGGCTCAATCCCGGCAAGGCGGCGCAGGCCTCCGGCGGATACATACTCGACAAACTCCACTTGCATGCGACACCGACGGTGACAGCGGAAGGTGGCTTCGCAAACGGCGAGTGGAGCGTGGTCCTCAGCCGCGCACTGAAGGCCGCCTACCCCGGTCAGAAGGATCTGGCCGCGGGCAAGCCCTATGCCGTCGGATTTGCGATCCACGACGACTACACCAGCCACCGATTTCATTTTGTTTCCCTGGAAAAGAGACTTGCGATCGACAGCGGCAGCGCCGATTTCGTCGCCAAGGCAAAGTGAGCCGACATGAAGCGGGACTCAATTCGAAATACGACCGCCGGCCTCGCGACTGTCCTCGCAGCCGCGGCGATACTGGCGGCGACACCCGCGGGAGCCGCGCAGACCGCGGGCAGCGCCGACGCCGTGCAGCGCTGCACACGCTGCCACGATGCCGCGGACAAGCATCCGGTGCTGTCGATCCTGAAATCGAAACATGCGGTGATGGCCGATCCGGCCACGCCGTTTGCCGACCAGGCCTGCGTGAATTGCCACGGCGCCAGTGAAAAGCACATGGAGGCGCCGGGCGATGCGGCGACCCGCGCCGAGCCGGATGTCGTGTTCGACGTGGATGGCGCCACGCCGGTAGCGGTGCGCAACGAGGTCTGCCTTGGCTGCCATGACGGCGAGGACCGCATGCACTGGAAGGGCAGCGCGCACCAGTTCGCAGATCTTTCCTGCGCTTCCTGCCACACGATCCATGCCGGTTCGGACCCGGTGCTGGCAACCGCGCTGCAACCGGAGGTCTGCTTCAACTGCCACAGGAACAAGCGCGCCGAGACGCGGCGCCCATTCTCGCATCCGATCCGCGAAGGCGAGATGGCATGCAGCGACTGCCACAATCCGCACGGCTCGACCGGTATTGCATTGCTGGCCGAAAGCACGGTCAACGAGACCTGCTACGGCTGCCATGCCGAAAAGCGCGGCCCGTTCCTCTGGGAACACCAGCCGGTACGCGAGGACTGCACGATCTGCCACCGCCCGCACGGCTCGGTTCACCAGGCCATGCTGAAGAACCGCGGACCGTGGCTCTGCCAGCAGTGCCACCTGGCGCAGTTCCACCCCAGCACCGCCTACAGCGGCACCGGACTGCCGGGCCCGGCGACGCCCTCCGGCGCCCAGCAGATGCTCGGCAAGAACTGCTTGAACTGCCATTCGCAGGTACACGGGTCCAACCACCCCTCGGGTGTGCGAAAGACCCGCTGATTGCGGATGTGACCGTGGACGGGAGACGCAACATGAACACCTATCCCAGGCATTTCCACCCGCTCCGCCCCGGATGCCGCGCCTCCTCCATCGCGGCGATGACCGCCCTGCTGCTGATGGCGGCTCCCGGCCATGCCCAGGATGAGTTCACGCTCGAGGAATCCGCCGGGCAGGCGCCCGATCCGGAGCAGGTCGCGGAACTGACCGAGATCCAGAACACGCTGGAGATCGGGCTCGGCCATGTCAGTGACGATTCGTTCCGCTTTGGCCGCTATACCGGCCTCGAAGACCAGGGTCTTTTCCCCGTGCTGAACCTGGATTTCCTGCGGCGCGGGCCGTACGACGGCGACAGCGCCGAGTACTTCGGCTTCAGTGTCGCCGATGCGGGCCTCGAATCGCGCGAAGTCGCCTTCGAATACGGCCGCCAGGGCGATTTCGGCATCCATGTCGACTACGACCAGATTCCGTTCTTTCGCAGCGATTCGGCCGCAACTGTCTTTTCGGGCGTCGGCACCGGCATGCTGAGCCTGCCGGGCGGCTGGATTCCCGCCACCACGACGGCCGGCATGACGGCGCTGGCCTCGAATCTCAGTCCGGTTTCGCTGCAGCAGGAGCGGCAGCGCTGGGAAATCGGCTACGACAAGCATCTCGCGAAGCGCTGGAAATTCTCGACCAGTTTCAGCCACGAGGACCGCGACGGCAGCAAGAGTCTGGGTGCCGTCATCGGCAATTCCGGCGGCAACCCGCGCGCCGTGCTGCTGCCGGAACCGATCGATTACCAGACACAGACCTTTGGCGCGGTCGCATCGTACGCGGACAGCCGCAAGCAGTTGCAGTTTCGTTACCACCTGTCGGTATTCGAGAACGACATCGACGCGCTGATCTGGCAGAACCCCTACAGCACGATCGGCGGCTGGGATGCGTCAGCGGGATATCCAACCGGATTCGGGCAGATTTCGCTGCCGCCTGACAACCGTTTCCACCAGATCGCAGTCTCCGGCGGCCTGGATGTCTCGGTGAATACGCGCCTCAGTGCGGATCTCGCGCTCGGAAGGATGACGCAAGATGATTCCTTCCTCCCGTACACGATCAATCCGGTGCTGGCGGCGAGCATCACGCAGCCGCTGCCGCGCGATTCCCTGGACGGCCGGATCGATACCACGGTTTTCAACCTGCGGCTCGATTCGGCGGCCGGCGAGCGCTTCCACTGGGGCGCGAGCTTCCGTTACGACGAGCGCGACAACCGGACGCCGCGCGACCAGTACGTCTACATCGGCGGCGATTCGCAGATCCAGGACACCAGCGTCGCCAGCAGCCGGCGCCGTTACAACGAGCCCTACAGTTTCGAGGAGCACCGCCTGCGCCTGAACGCGGGCTACCGGATCGGCAGCGGCGGTCGGCTGAGCGCCTCGGTCGAACGCAAGGACACCGAACGCACGTATTCCGAGCGCGAGGAAGCGACCGAAGACACATTCAGCCTCGGATGGAATCAGGAGTTTTCCGACTGGTTCGGGGCGGCATTGCGACTCGAGCGTGCACAGCGCGACGGCTCCACCTACCACGGCGACGAGCCGTTCCTGTCGGGCTACGATCCGGGCTATACCAGCACGGTCGCGGGCGGATGGGAAAATCCCCCGGATCTGCGCAAGTTCCACCTGGCCGACCGCGAGCGCGACCAGCTCACGCTGATGGCGACGCTGACGCCGTCGGAATCCTGGTCGATCGGGCTGGAGGCCGACTGGGCGAATGACGATTACACCCGTTCCGCGCTCGGCCTGACCGGTACCGACATCGGCGCCTGGACCGTGGATTTTAGCTACGCGCCCTCGGAAAACTGGTCGGCATATGCCTTCTACAGCAAGGAAGATTTCGACTTCGACCAGAACGGCCACAGCATCACCGGCGGCAACCGCGTCGCCGATGCAGCCAATCCCGCCCGTGCCTGGAGTGCATTCCACCGCGATCGCGTCGACACCGCGGGTGCCGGCCTGACATTCCCGCTGATCGGCGAGAGGCTGGAGGCCGGCATCGAGTTGCTGCATGCGGAATCACGCAGCGACATCGATGTATCGACCGGCGCCGCGCTCACCTCAGCGCCGCTGCCACGACTGAAGACGCGCCTGGAATCGCTCAGCCTGCGCGGCGGCTACCGTCTCAACAAGGACCTGATGCTGAACCTCCGTTACTGGTACGAGCGCTACCGCTCGAGCGACTGGGCGCTCGACGGCGTCGGGCCCAGCCAGCTGGCGAACGTCATCCTGCTGGGAGAAAAGAGCGCGAACTACAGCGTGCACGTGGTGACGCTGTCGACCACGTTCCGCTTCTGAATGGCGGGTGTCACCAGCCGGTGGAAAAGCAGTGCCCGAGCTCGCCGAGGCGATTCATGTCCAGTAGCCTGACCTCACGGCGATCCACCGACACCAGTCCGTCCGCCTCGAAGCGCGAGATGACCCGACTGACGGTTTCAGTGGCAAGTCGCAGGTAATTCGCGATGTCGCGTCGCGACATGGCGAGAGTCAGCTGGGTCGGTGAATGGCCGCGCGCCTTCAGGCGCGAGGACAGCGACAGCAGGAAACCCGCAACGCGCTGCTCGGCGCTGAAGTCTCCCGCCAGCGAATGACTGAGCGCCAGCTCTTTTGACAGCAGGCGCAACATCGAACTCTGCAGTCCGGGCACCTCGCGGCTGAGATCGGCGACCCTTGCATAGGGCATTGCGCAGACCGACCCCGTATTCAGTGCCACGGCATTGCACTGGTGCCGTTCGGGCCAGATCGCGTCCAGTCCGATCAGTTCGCCCGGCAGGTGGAATCCGAGCACCTGCTCGCGCCCATTCGACTCGACCAGGTAGGACTTGAAGTAGCCGCCGCGCACCGCGTAGATGTCGGCGAGCGGATCGCCGATGCGGAACAGGTGCTCGCCCTCATTCACCGGTCCGCGCTGAGTCACCAGTACTTCAAGGCGCTGCATGTCGCCCGGCGCCAGGCCCATCGGCAGGCACAATTCCGAGAGCGAGCAGGTGCTGCAGCTGCGGCGCAGCTGATAGAGATTAAGCGCCGGCTGTGACGCGATGCTGGCCAATCAGAGGCTCCCCGGCCGACAAGGGCGCAATTGTACCTTGCCGCCATTGACGGCGTTTGGGCCCTCAGACGGTACGGGAAAACCGTGGTTTATTGCTGCTGGAAGGACCGGCCAGATAGGCGTCGAATTGCATCGCGATGGCGCGCACCAGCAGGCGCCCGAGCGGCGTGACGGTGAGGCGTTCGGCGCCGATCTCGAGCAGTCCGTCCTTCTCGAGCGGCTTCAGCTTCGCGAGTTCAGCGGCGAAATGCGAACTGAAATCGACGTCGAAGCGTTCGCCGAACCTGCGTAGGTCAATTTCTCCACGACACATGAGTGCGCGGATCACGGCGCGACGGATCCGGTCCTCGTGTGTCAGGCGATAACCGCGGCAGATCGGCAGGTGCCCGGAATCCAGGGCTGCGGCCCAGTCGTCCAGCAAGCGATGGTTCTGGACGTACAGGTCGCCTACCTGGCCGATGGCGCTCATGCCGAGCCCCACCAGGTCGAGCCCGGCCCGGGTTGAGTAGCCCTGGAAGTTGCGCTGCAGGCTCCCGTCGGCAAGAGCAACGGAAAGCTCGTCATCCGGCAGCGCAAAATGATCCATGCCGATGTACACGTAGCCGGCGGCGGTCAGCTTGTCGATCGTGATGCCGAGCAGCGCAAGCTTCACCTCCGGCGGGCACAGGGATTCGGTCCGGATCTGCTTCTGCGCCTTGAAGGTCTGCGGCAGGTGCGCGTAGCTGTAGGCGGCCACGCGGTCGGGACGTGCCGCGGCCACCTGGTCGAGCGTCTGCGCGAAACCGGCCTCGGTCTGCCTCGGAAGCCCGTAGATCAGGTCCACGGAAACCGACTGGAAGCCGTGGCGCCGCGCTCCCGCGATCACTTCGAGGACCTGTTCCCGCGGCTGGATCCGGTTGACCGCCTCCTGCACCTCCGGGTCGAAGTCCTGGACACCGAGGCTGATGCGGTTGAAGCCCTGCGCGGCGATCGCCGCCAGTCGCTCGTCATTCACGGTGCGCGGATCGACCTCGATCGAATATTCGCGGGACGCGTCATTGCGCATGGAGAAATTGTGGCGCAGGAACTGCATCAGCTCAGCGAGTTCGGCGTCGCTCAGGAATGTCGGCGTGCCGCCGCCGAAATGCAGCTGGTCCACGGTCCGGTCGCGGTCGAACAGCCGCGCCTGCAGCTCGATTTCGCGCTGCAGGCGCCCGAGGTAGCGAACCCCGGCGCTGCGGTCGCGGGTGATGATCCTGGTGCAGCCGCAATAGAAGCAGGGCGAGGTGCAGAACGGCACGTGTACGTAGATCGAGAGCGGCCGCGGGATCGGGTCGTCATTCGACGCCCGGGCGGCCTTCAGGTACTCGGTCTCGCCGATGGTCTCGCTGAATTGCGGCGCGGTCGGGTACGAGGTATAGCGCGGCCCCGGCACGTCATAATGACGCACGAGCGCAGCATCGAATCGGACCCCGACCCCCATACGCACAGTCTGCGACGGGCAGCCGCCCGGCCGCATTGACCTGTGTCAGTCGGCGCGCGCCCGCCCCGGCTTCCAGCCCTGGACCCATTCCAGGAACTTTTCCGGCGTGAGGGGACGGGCATAGTGATAGCCCTGGGCGAAGTCGCAACCCATCGCGCTCAGTTCCTTCGAGACCCGCTCGTCCTCGACCCCCTCGGCGACGACCGCCAGATTGAAGGAGTGCCCGAGCGCGATGGTCTGCTCGACGATCTTGCGATCGGACTTGTCGGCGAGCATGTTCAGCACGAAGGACTTGTCGATCTTCAGTTCATCGGCGGGTAGCTGCTTCAGGTATGACAGCGAGGAGTAGCCGGTCCCGAAATCGTCGATCGAGATCCTGATTCCAAGTTCGCGCAGCTCGCTCAGCACGCGGTGGCTGCGCTGCCGGTCGATCATCAGGGCATTCTCCGTCACTTCTATCGTGAGCCGCGACAGGTCCACGGACCAGATGCCGGCGGCGGCCTTGACCATGTCGACGAGTTCCGGATTGCAGATCAGCGACGGCGAGACATTGACTGCCACGCACATCCGCTTCAGCGAAACCGACCATTCGCTCAGCTGCCGCAGCGCGCGCTGGAATGCGAACTGCGTCAGCGGGTCGATCTGGCCGGTCATTTCGGCGACGTCGATGAAGATTTCCGGCGGCACGTTGCCCGCATCGGGCCGGTTCCAGCGCATCAGGGCTTCGGCGCCGACGATGCGCAGGTCCGGCAGCGCGATCTTGGGCTGGTAGTTCAGCACCAGGTCGCCGTGCTCGAGCGCATTTGCAAGCTGCGCCTCGAGGTCCCAGCCCGCGACCAGCTCGTCGGCCTGGCGCGCCGTGTAGACGGTGACCGGCTGCGAATTCTTCCAGGCTTCCAGCAGCGCGATTTCGCTGCATTGCATCAGCTGTTCCGGCGTGCGGCCGTGGGCCGGGAACATGCCGATGCCGACCGACAGCCGGAGCGTTGCCTGGTGACCGCCGGACGCGAGGGGTTCGGTGCCGGTACGCAGGATCTTGTTGGCGGCGAGGATGGCATGCCCCTGGTTCCGCATGTTCGACAGCACGAATGCGAACTTGCGGTCGCTGAGACGCGTGAAGTAATCGCCCGGGCGCAGCACCGGAGCCAGGCGATTGCGCAGCTCGTCGAGAATGCGGCCGGCGTTGACGTGACCGGCACTCGCATAAAGGCGCTCGAGCTGGTGCACGTAGACCACGAGAACGGCGACTTCGTAGAGCTTGCTTTCGCGCGCGACGATGCGTGCCCGGATTGCTTCGAGGCAGTCCGAGTAGCTGCTGGATGTGGCCTGGCTGTGGGCTGTGTTGCTCATGGTTCAGTTCAGGTAGTAGTCTGCCGGGTCGACGCCGAAAGCGCCCGGCTCGAGCCCCGACTCGATCCATAGCGAGGACTGGTCGTCGGCCGTCGCAGGCACCTTGTTGAGGTCGACGACCCGGAACTCGTCAAGCGGTTTGTGGTCCCGGTCCAGGATGATCATGACTTCCGGCCGCAGGCGCCGTATGCGGTTCTGCGCACTCACCACGGCGATCTCGCCGGTATTCAGCTGAACCAGCGTGCCGGTCGGAAACATGCCGATCGCCTGGATGAACTGATCGACGATTTCGGCCTGGAATTCCTCGCCCGCGAGGGCCCGCAACTGGCGCAGCGCGCCGAAGGATGACTGGGTGCTGGCGTAAGGCCGCGACGTGATCATCGCGTCATAGGTATCCACGATGCCGGCAATGCGGCCGTAGACAGGGATCTCGCCACCTTTGAGCCCGCTGGGATAACCCGTCCCATTGAATCGTTCGTGGTGGCAGGCGACCATGTCCAGCACGCGCTGGTCCATTTCGCCCGCTTGCTGCAGTATCTCCAGGCCCACTTCGACATGCTGCCGCACCTGCCCGAGTTCCTCGGCACTGAGTTTGCCCGGCTTGTTCAGCAGTTCCTCGGGAATGCGGATCTTGCCGACGTCGAGCAGCATCGAGCCGAGCGCAACGACGCGCAGCCCATCGCGGTCGAGACCGATCTCGCGGCCGAGCACCGTGGCCCACACCGATGACGCCATCGAATGCGAGTGCAGGTAGCCACCCTTGCGGCGGATTCGCATCAGGCAGGACATCGCCGCGGGGTTGCGCAGCACGCTGTCCACCATCGGCTCGACCGCAGTTTCGAGCTTGCGGACATCGAGCTTTCCGGATTTTCTCAGCGTACCCAAGACATCCTCGATGGAGCGATGCATCTCGCCTTGGATGCCGGCCGCCGGCTTGATTTCGCCCTTGAGGCTGCGCATCGCCTCGACCGGTTTTTTTTCGGCCGCCGGCAGTGGTGCTTCTGGTACCGGCGGGTCATCTTCGTGACAGTCGACGAACACGTGCTGACAGTGGCTGCGCAGCGCATTGATCTCCTCCTCATTCCGGATGTAGAAGCCCTGGAACAGGAAGGGTGTCTCAAGCCATGGCCGGTCGAGCTCGGACACGTACATGCCGACTTCGACTTCCGCTACGGTGACTTTCCGGTATCTGGGCAAGGGCCTGCATTCCGCCACTGGCAGCCGACAGGGACGACAGTGACAAACTGGGCAAATACCGACCGTGACGGGTGGCGCAAAACATGTGACAAACAGCAGATTCCGGGCGTTTGGCGGCGGCCGGACAACCTGCCCCGGGGCAGGTCGGGGCGCGCTTGGCAAAATCGGCTGCGGACGGTACAAAAGAAAACGGCGGCCCCGGGGGGCCGCCGTCCATTCAGGCGCCAGCGGCAGCGCTCAGTTGCCGAAACTCCGGCGATAGCTCAGGCCGATCGTGCGCGGCTGATTGGTCAGGAAGCCGACGCGCGCCACGCGCCCGCGTTCCTGGTCCAGACCGAGGTTGGCCGATTCGTCGGAGACATTGTTGATGAACAGTGCCGCCTCCCACTGGTCGGCACGCACGCCGAAGCGCAGGTTGATGAGGTCATACTCAGGCAACAGCGGGTCGAAGGTGATACTTGTCAGCGGCGGACCACCGACGGCGCCCGTCGTGGTCGGAGATCCGAAAGCGCGCGGCGTAAATGTATCAAACCCGGCTCGCTGATCATCGAGCTGAGTATAGCGGTCGCCGACATGCTGGTAGACGGCCGACATATAGCCCTCAAGCCTGTCCGTCAACGGCCACTTGTAGGTCGCGTTAGCCGCCATCTGGAACTCGGGCACGGATGCCATCCGATTGCCTTTAACGAAGCCCGGGATCGCAGGCGAAACGGTCGTATCGATTTCAGAATCGACCATCGTGGCTGAAAAACCGAATTCGAAGTTATCGGTTGGCTGTGCCGCCAATTCGACCTCCACACCCTGCGAATGGGCTTCCGGCACGCTGACGATGATGCGCGAAGAGCAGCTGCCCGCTACCACAGGCACTCCGAAGTCATCAATGTCTGCGTAGAACGCGGAGACATTGAACTGCGCCCGCCCATCCGCAAATCCGATCTTGGCTCCCAGTTCGTAGTTCGTCAGTTCTTCGTCCTCGAAGGTCGGATATCCACCATAGGTAATCAGGTTCGCGGCCGTGCACAGACCAGTATTCAGCGGGTCGTTGACGCCACCGAGGCGGAACCCCCGCGCCACCTGCGCATTGAGCTGCAGGTTCTCGCTCACGTCGTACGAAAACAGCACGCGTGGCAGGAAACCGCTCGAACTCAAGGACTGCGGCCCATTGTTTGGCTCATCCGGAGTAAGGTCCGAATCCGCAAAGAGGCCGCCGAAATACAGCACCCGATCTTCCGAGAAATCGTAATAGCGCCCGCCCACCGTCAGGCTGGCCCGTTCGCCCAGGTTGAAGTTCAACTCGGCAAAGAGCGCGAACTGCCTGATGTCGTATGGGATGTCGGAGAAAAATGGTGTATCCGGCGGCGAGCCCAGGCTTACGCTGTCAAAGCAGGCCGGGTTTCCGGCGCAGGCTCCCACTGCCGGTGTCAGTATCTGCCGGATGATGGCATCGTAGCCCGCCGTCGGCAGCGACTGGCCATAATGACGATCGATGTCGCTGTAGAATGCCCCACCCACCCACTGGAATGCGCCGTCGTAGTCTGAAGCGACACGCAGTTCCTGCGAAAAGACCTTGACCTGAGTTGCGTCGTACAGCGGCGAGTCGGTCCGTATTTCAGCAGACGTCGAAGGACGCGCAGCGCCGAGATCGTATGTGACGCTGCCGGTCAATTGGCTGGCGTCCCGGATCACCAGGATGTCGCGATCCGTATACGAGCTGATCGAGGTAAGAGTATATTCACCGAATCCCACCTCAATGGTCAGGTCGGCGAGCAGGAAGTCGTCTTCGAATTTCTCCTGGAGTTGCGTGTATTGCTGACGATCGCCAAGCGCGACGCGCGGCTCGGTCGTTGTGTACTGATTTCCCAGGATGTTCCAGAAATCAGTGCGGTTGAAACCATCTATGTCCACATCCTGGTAGATGACGCGCGGCGTGATCGCCAGGTTCTCATTGGGCTCGAAGCGCATGGCAACGCGCACGCCATAACGCGTACCGCCATTGACGTCCTCATTCACCGTGCCGCCCGGCTGCACGGCATCGATGAAGCCCGGAATATCCGAGTAGTAGCCGACCACGCGCAGCGCAGCGGTGTCAGACATCGGCATGTTGAACATGCCGCGCACATTGCCGCCGACATCGCCACCGTCGATTGAACTGCCGCCCACCTCGATGTCGCCGTAGCTGCCGCTCGGGTCCGGCTGGTTGCTGATATAACGCAGAGTACCGGCAATCGAGCCCGAGCCAAACAGCGTGCCCTGCGGCCCGCGCAACACCTCGACACGATTCAGGTCATAGAGATCGAGGTCCGGCGTGAACAGCGACAACGAGATCGGCGACTCGTCCAGGTAAACGCCGACCTGTTCCTTGACGCCCGGCAGGTCGCGGTCGGTCTTGCCGGCCGAGATGCCGCGGATTGCGACCTGACTCTGGCCGGGGCCCAGGTTCTGGACCGTGAATCCGGCGATGGTGCGGGAGATTTCCTCGACATTGGTCGCGCCGGCATTGCGCAGCGCCTCGCCGCTGCGCGCGCTCACAGCGAATGGCACGTCCTGAAGCGACTCGGCGCGCTTGCGCGCCGTGACCGTCACTTCGCCGAGCACGGATTGCGCAAGTGCCGCGTGACCGAGGGCGAGCGCTACCGCTGCCGCCACGATCGATGCGGGTCGCGGCCTGAGAATGCTGTTCATGTCCTTGCCCCTGTTACTGCCCGACATCCCCGGGCGTGTTGTTATGTCACAGTGTCCACTTAATGCGATTTGCCCGCAAGTCCGCGCCAGTGTGGCCGTACAACAACGCTTCGCGCGGGCTGCGAATTGCACCCGGAATTGGTGGGCCCGCTGGGATTCGAACCCAGGACCAAGGGATTCACGTGACCCCGCCGTTTCCGGCGGGCGCGGACTATCTTTTCACCCGCGGCAATCGTGCCGTGAGGGTGCGGGACGCTCTTGCCTGTCATCAAGGGCACTGGAAGCCCTCAGGTAGTCTCTGCACCGTCCGGCGGTGCACCGCCGGCTTGGCTCAGGATCGCCATCAGCCGCCCAGGGCGCTGGAAGGTTTCCCTGAATTCATCCCGTCCACTCGATCCCTTTCGGGGCCGAGGCACCTTTCCCAAAAAGATGAGTCCCCTGCTCTAACCACTGAGCTACAGGCCCGGGGAAAGTCTAGCAAAATGCAGCTTGCGTACCGTTACGAATCATTCTCATCTGGCTGCGGTTCTCGCGCTGGATCGGTGGAATTGAGACAATCGCGAGGCAAACCAGGGAGGCACCCGCAAGTCCCCCAACGCAGGAGTTGTCAATGATGATCGATGAGAAGTTTTCCCGGCGCCGGCTGCTCAAGGGCGCGCTCGCAAGCCTTGCCGCTGCGCCGGCTGTCACGCTGGTCGCAGGCCGCGCCAGGGCAGAAGAGGCACTGTCCGAAAGCGATCCGACAGCCAAGTCACTCGGCTATGTTGTCGATGCCAGCAAGGTCGATGCCAAGAGTAACCCGACCTACAAGGCAGGCCAGACTTGCGCCAACTGCATCCAGTACACGGGCGCAGCCGGCGCCGCCAAAGGTCCCTGCACCATTTTCCCGGGCAAGACCGTTGCGGCCAAGGGTTGGTGCAAGGTCTGGGTCCTGAAACCAGGCGTGACGCCCGGCTAGACGACCGCACTGTCCGATTCATGGGCCCGGTGGCTTTGCAGGCGCCGGGCCATTTTTCACCCGCACAAATAAAAACCCCGCCTTGCGGCGGGGTCAGGTCCCTCTAGCGTCGTTGTTGGGCCGATGATCCGGCTACCTTTTCTTTGTTCCCCCGCCAGTGGGCCGTGGCCCACTCTTCATTCCCTTCATTGGCTCTTCGGGTTGACCCGGCTCTCCCTGGGTCGCAGCATCCCCGCTATTGCTGGAATAGAGACAACTTGCATGCCAGATCGAGTGAGCTTCTTTATTATCAATGGCTTGCGATCTGAGAATCGCTTGTCCCCGGCTCGATCAGGTCGAGATTGTAAGAAAAACCGACAGTTTCGGAGTCGAATCTGAACGATCCACGCTTTCGAGACCGGCCAAAGCCCACCCGGCCGACTACTGATGCGGGCGAGCGCCTGCAGAAGGCGATGGCCGATGCTGGCGTTGCCTCGCGGCGCGACTGCGAGCTCGCCATTCGCGCGGGGCGGGTACGGGTCAACGGGCGGCGCGTCACGAGCCTGCCCTGCCTGGTCGAGCCGGGAGATCTCATCGAGCTCGACGGTGCCGTCATCGACACACGCCGCCGCTCAGCAATCCGGGAACGCCAGCGCCTGTACCTGATGTTGAACAAGCCGCGGGGCGTCATCTCGACCGCCAGCGACCCCGAAGGCAGGCCCAACGTCGTCGCCTTGGTCGCGCCCGCCGTGCCGCAAGGGGACCGGGTCTATCCGGTCGGCCGGCTCGATGCGGATTCGACCGGTCTGGTATTGCTGACCAATGACGGCGAACTGGCGCATCGCCTGGCGCATCCACGCCATGGCGTGGCGAAGGAATATCGCGTCACCGTGCAGGGCCGTCTCAGCCCGGAAATTCTTGCGCGGCTCTCACGCGGCCTTTATCTCGCCGACCCGGATGATCCTGCGCGCCCCGCGCGGCGCGCGCGGCCGGATCGGCTGCGCCTGCTGGAGCAGAAGAAGGATCGCAGTCGCGGCGACCTGTCGCTGGTTTCCATAATCCTGCGCGAGGGCCAGAATCGCGAGATCCGCCGCCTGTTTGCAAGAGTCGGCGCCAAGGTGCGCAGGCTCGAACGCGTCGCGCTCGGACCCCTGCAGCTGCGCGGACTGGCCAGCGGCCAGTACCGGCGCCTGCGTACCGCCGAAATCGAGGCGTTGAAGCAATCGGTAGATCTGCACGAGCCGGCAGCGCCATCGCAGCGCGGCCGTTAAACTGCAACCGTGGCGGATCCCAACACCAGAACCGCGGCCTGGCTGTTTGCCATCATCGCTTTCCTGATCGCATACGGCTCGCTGTTTCCGTTCCGTTTCGAGGCCGTGGACGGAGCCGGTCCCGTCGAGCTGTTGCAGCGCCTGTCATTTGCCCCGACGACACGCAGCGATCTCGCCGCCAATGTCCTGCTTTACCTGCCGCTCGGCGCCAGTCTGGCCTTTCTGCTCACGCCGCGGTTCGGCGGCCTGGCGTCCGTCATTACCGCGACCGCGATCGGCGCACTCATGTCGCTGGCCATCGAGCTCGCGCAGTTCTATGAAACGCGACGGGTCGCGAGCCTCACCGACCTCAGCTGCAACACCATCGGTGCCGCAATCGGCGCGTTCATCGCGCTTGCGATCGCATCCACCCATCGAAGACTGCTCGAATCGGCGGTATCCCGCATGTTGCGGCATCCGGTCGCAACCGCCCTGCTCCTGTCCTGGATCGGCTACCGCCTGGCGCCATTCGCGCTGACTTTCGATCCCGGAAGATGGGTCGCGGCGTTTGCAGCGCTGGCCGCGGGCGACTGGTGGAGCCCGGCCGCGATTTTCCAGCATGCACTCGCCTGGCTGGTGCTGATATTCGCCGGCGAGCGCCTCGCCCCGGGGCGGGCGCGCCGTTTCGCCGCGATTGCGATGCTGGTGGTGCTGGCAGGCCGGGTCCTGTTCGCGGGTATGCAGCTCGAGCCCGCGGAAATCGCGGGGATGGCGGTGGCGCTGGCGCTCGGCGGACTGATGCTGCGCCTGCCGGTCGAACACACCGCCGGCGTGCTCGCCGCCGCGCTCATCGTGCTGATCGGCATCCAGGGTCTCGCGCCATTCGATTTCCAGCTGGCCCAGGACCGGTTTGCGCTGCTGCCATTCGGGGAGTCGCTGACCCACTATCGGGCAGCCAACCTGCCGGACATGTTCCTGCGCTGCTTCAGCTATGGTGCCCTGGTCTGGCTGCTGGCCGGCAGCGGGATTTCGATCCTGCTGGCCACGATGCTGGGAGCGGGTGTCGTATTCACGGTGGAACTGCTGCAGACATGGTTGCCGAGCCATACGGCGGACGTGACGGATCCACTGCTCGCAATTGCGGCGGGCGGCCTGATCGCCCTGTTCGAACGCGATGGAGGCCGCCGATGACGCGACCGGCCGGGAACATGCCCGGCCGCGGATGGTCTATCTTCCACACCATGGCCCCGCTTCTGCTCAGCCTCCTCCTGCCCATCGCGGGCTTTGCGACAGCCGCCATGGCCGAACAGCCGGTGCAGTCGCCGGCCGAAATCGACCAGCGCATGGAAGCGTACGACCAGTTCAAGGCGCTGTACGAGACGGCACGGTTCGAGGAGTCCCTGCCGTACGCCCAGCGGGTCGTGGAATTGTCCGAAGTGGACCGCGACCGCGAAATCGAACTGCCGATCGCCTACAGCAACCTCGGCGCGACGCAATTCCAGCTGGGTAGCTACGAGGCGGCTGCAGAGAGCTACACGAAATCGCTCACGCTGCTGGAATCCAGCCAGGGCATGTCGTCGCGGCGGATGATCATTCCGCTGGCAGGCCTCGGGGCGGTCTATGCGGCCACCGATCAGCACGCGCTGGCCGCGACGCACTACGATCGCGCACTCGCTATCAGCCGGCGTTCGAACGGCCTGTTCAACCTGGCCCAGTTGCCGATGATCGAGAAGGTCGCCGACAGCCGCTACGCGCTCGGCGATTACGGCGGCGTCGAACGCGATCACTTCTATTCACTGCGCATCGTGGAACAGAATTACGGATACAACGATCCCCGCACGCTGCCGGTCGCGATGAGGCTTGCGTCCTTCTACGAATCATTGAAGGAGTTCGTCGCCGCCCGCAGTCTCTACCTGCGCGTGCGCGACGTCAGCATGAAGGAGAGCGGCGGCTTCAATCCGATCACGGTCAAGAGCCTGATCGGCATCGGCCGCACGCACCGGATGCAGTACACGATGGCGCCGGATTCGCTCGCAAGCCAGCAGCCGGCACGCGACGAGGTGACCGGCGAGGTCGTCGGCAGGGTATACCGCGAGTCGCGCGTGCCGCCGCCGGCGGCGGACCGGGCCGGTCTCAGGTCCATCGAAATGGCGCTGGAAAGCCTGCGGGCCGCACCCGACCCGCCGCGCGATCTGCTGGCCGAGGCATTGACGGAACTCGGAGACTGGTACCAGGCCACGTCACGGCCAATCGTCGCGACTCCCTATTACGCGGAGGCTTCCGGGATCTATGCGGCGGAAAGCGATACGGGCATGGGCAATCCGCTGCTCGTACCGCGCATGATCTTTTACCGGCCGCCGCTGGCCTCGACGCGCCGCATTGGCAGCACCACCGGCGAAATCGTCGTACGCGAGACGGTGTTCAGCTTCGTCGTCAGTGAATCCGGCGAAACGCAGGACGTCACCGTCGTCAACAGCGACATGTCGGACAGTCAGCTGGCGCAGTCGCGGCGTGCGGTGGAGCGGGCCAAGTACAGCCCGCGATTCGTCGACGGCAGGGCGGTCGCGACCGAAGGCGTCCGGTTCACCAGCAAGTGGTACGAGCAGCGCACGATTGAAGAGCCCTCAACCACCGGTTGAAGGCGGCGGCGCCAAGGTAGCCGGCGGTGTTTCCGCGGCGGGCGCAGCTTCGGGGGGAGCCCCGGCCGCAGGTGGCTGCAGCAGCTCGCGGGGATTTCGCAGCAGCAGGCGCACGGACTCCTGGTCGGTCAGTTCGACCGCAAGCTTGGCGCCGGCATCCCGCATCGCGCGCTGGGTCGCAATCTGCAGCGGCTCCTTGCTTGCGAGCGTCCGCGCCGCTTCGCGGCCATAACCCGTGAATGTATAGGCGTCCACGCGCCCGCCGTCACCGTCATAGAGGGTCAGCAGGTAGCGGATCGTCACGATGAATGCCTCGCCCGCGATATCCTTGGGCGTGAGAAAGGAGTATTCCTCGAAACGCGGCTCCAGGACCATCACGAGCGGGGGCTGATATGCGGAGACGTGCGTCGGATCCTCGACCGGCACGATCTCCGCGAACATGGCCTTCAGCAGCCAGTCCAGGTTCTGCACGTGGGCCGGGCCGAGCGTGATCTCGTAATCGATC
Organism: Steroidobacteraceae bacterium; assembly: GCA_049298915.1. GTDB lineage: Bacteria > Pseudomonadota > Gammaproteobacteria > Steroidobacterales > Steroidobacteraceae > SCUD01. The sequence goes on from JBAQWM010000062.1 coordinate 19,282, forward strand.
TCGCCGCGCGTCTCCTTGTGGATGTACTCGCGGAATTCCTTCGAGTAGTAGATTCCGACGCGGGCCGGAATCATCTCGATCAGAGGCGGCGGCAACTGGGCCCGCGCCGCGAGCCTGGTTCCCCCGCACCCGGACAGCAGCGCATGCGCAGCCGCCACGACGCACAGCGACGTGAGAGTCCATTTTTTCATCAGTTGCTCCGTCGCTGCGTCACGTATTCGTCCTCCGGCAGGCCGACGAAGACGCCGCCGTTCCTGGCGCACAGTATGCGCATCAGCGTGGCATAGCGCATGCTCGTGTGCTGGGGATACTGGTTGGGGATCGGGAAGCCGAGCGCATGGATGCGCACCAGGCGTTCGCCGCTGCCACTGGCGCGGTTGATCCGGTCCACCGTGTCCACCACTTCCTGGATGGACGGGCCGGTGAACTCGTCGCCGAACACGTAGATGCTGATCGGATGATCGCGGGTCCAGAATGTGCGGATCGCCGCGATGATGCCCTCCGAAGGACTGGAATTCGAGAACGCCTGCCAGCCCCGGAACAGCTTCAGTATCACCTGGCGCCGCGCCGGCGTATCCGGGATCCACTTGCCGCGGTATTCGGAGAACATGTACCCGCCCTCGTCGTCCATGACCTGGATGCCCTTGAGTTTCGGGTAGATATTCAGCACTTCCTCCATCTTGCGTTCGGCCCGGCGCCAGTTCTGCGACTGCATCGAGCCGGAAGTGTCGACGATGAATATCACCCATTCGCTGTCGATCGGCACGCCGGCGATCGGCTGGTCGTAGACGCGCCGGCGGCCGGATTTCTGCAGGTCGCGGCTCTCTTCGATCAGGGCGAGACGCGCCGCGGCCAGTGATTCCGAAATCTTCTTGGTCGATTCCCCCTCGTGGATGCTCGAGCGATGCTTGCCCATGATGTCCGACAGGTCGCCGCGCAGCCGCGCTACCCGCTTCTGCTCCTCGGAAAGCTGCTCGATGCGGCCCCGCAACTCGCGTTCCAGCACGACCGAAGTGCCGCGCAGGTCGTAGAGCTCCTGCTGCAGTTTCGCGATCTGCGCCGCCAGGTCCGTCTTCGCCTGCTCGAGCTGTATCGGCGCCCCGAATTCGCTCAGGACCAGGAGCAGTACGATCGCGCCGAAGCCGCAGCACATGCAGTCGAGGAACGACAGGCTGAAGACTTCCGTCTCGCGGCGCTGCCGGCGTTTCATGGCCAGTCCTTGGCCGGGCTCAGGAACCCGCCGCCGGTCGTGCGCGCCAGGCGCCAGAAGAAAATCGGCGCCGAGGGATCGCCCTCCATCGGCAGCAGCACGATGCTGATCGGCGGCGGCGACGGCGGCAGCGAGCGCACCGCCGTCTTCATCAGGTCTTCACGTTCCTCTACCGACACGATCCTGCGGAACAGCGGCGGCTTGTCGCCCTGGGTAGGCAGGCCGTCGGTGATCAGGATAACGTTGTCCGGCGCGGGCGAGAGCCTGCCGATCACCGCAAACGCGTTCTCGAGGCTGGTGCCGCCGGTCGGGGCCGTGCCGCGCAGCGTCTTCAGCGCCAGCGCGATCTGTGCGGAGTCCTTCATGTTCAGCCAGCGGCCATCGCTGCCCTCGACCAGCGGCCGGGCAGCCGTGTCGAATGCATAGACCTGCAGCTGCGTCGACTGCGGCAGGCGCGCCGCGATCCATTCGACCGTGCTGACCGCCTGCTGCCATTTGTCCGAGGCGATCCGGCGCTCCGGCGCCATGTTGCGCAGCCGGATGATGTTGACGACGGTTTCATCCAGCATGCTCGCCGAGGCGTCAACCAGCACCAGCACACGCCGGCCGTCGATCCTGAGCGTTACCAGTTGCTGCGGATCCTGGATCTTCAGCTCGCCGTCGCCCTTCGCCGGCGCCGTTTCCCTGAGCCGGCGGGTGCCTTCCTCGAGGGATTTCAGGTCGGCTTTCAGGCGCTCGAGGCTTTCGCGCCGCGCCAGCGTGTCGTACTGGTAACGCGCGAGCTCCTCCTGGGTCAGGCGGATCTTCTCCAGCACTTCGCGCGAGAGACCGGCCGCCTTCACCTTTTCGTCATCGGTCTCCGCCAGCGCATTGCGCAATTCGGCCAGGTGGGCATAGCCCTCGAGTACCTGCTGTTCCAGCATCCGCGATTCCGCCGCGAGTTCCGCGCTCGACTTGATCCGGTCGAGTCCCGACTGGGCGTTGATGATCGTGTAGAACAGGACGACCGCGCCGAATCCGCAGGAAATCACGTCCAGAAACGACAGGCTGAAGGTCTGGGTCTTGCGCCGCGCCATGCTCAGGCCACTGCCACCAGATCGAGGACGAGGCCGGGCGTGCCGATCCGCAGCCGGTCGCCGACGCCGAGCACCGCTTCGCCGTCCACCCGCTCGCCATTGACGAAGCTGCCATGGCGGCTGTGGTCGCGCACGACTGCGACATCGTCGCGACGCAGCAGCGTGCAATGCGAGCGTGAAATGCCGGCCCGCGGTCCATTGATCGCGAGGCGCCGGCCCGGCCCGTCTTCCAGCCCGATCACCAGTGGACGTTCGTCGATCAGATGCGCGCGGCCGTTCAGCAC
>JBAQWM010000063.1:0-3231 GCA_049298915.1 Steroidobacteraceae bacterium
GGCCAGGAGGTCACGCCGCCGAGTTCGAAGCGCGCGCCGCGCTTCACGACGGCCGCGCAATTCAGCGGCGGATCGGAAAATGCCCGCGCCGCAAGCAGGTCGACCGGCCGGCGATAGACGGTCATGGTCGCGCCGTACTGCGTCACGCGCCCTTCGTGGACCGTCGCCGTGTGGCCCCCGAGCAGCAGCGCCTCCGTGGGTTCGGTCGTTGCGTAGACGACCGTGCAGTCCCGGTCTGCGAACAGCCGCGGCAACTCATCGCGCAGTGCCTCACGCAGCTTGTAATCGAGATTGGCCAGCGGTTCGTCGAGCAGCACGAGGCCGGCATCCTTGACCAGCGCCCGCGCCAGCGCGGTCCTCTGCTGCTGCCCGCCGGAGAGTTCGCTCGGCCGCCGATCCAGCAGCGATGAAAGCTGCAGCAGCTCGGCGATCTGACCGACGCGTCTGCGGATTTCCGCACGCGAGGCGCGCGCGACTTTCAGCGGCGAGGCGATATTGTCGTAGACCGACAGGTGGCCGTAGTTGATGAACTGCTGGTAAACCATCGCCACGCCGCGGGCACGCACTGGCATGCCCGTGACATTCCGGCCGCCGAACCAGACTTCGCCCACGGTGGGTTTCAGCAGGCCCGCCATCAGGCGCATCAGCGTGGTCTTGCCGGCCAGCGTCGGCCCCAGCAGGATGTTGAATCCCCGCGGCGCGAGCGCGATATCGACCGGGTGAATGTGCGTCTGGCCATTCACCCGCAGCGCGACACCGCGAAGCTCCAGTCCCGGTCGCGTCACGCTCGTCAAGAATCCCTCAACTCACCTGGCCGCCCAGCGTTTCACCAGTTCATCGTAGTCGACGGTCTCGCCTCGGGGTTTCTCGTTGGCCAGCCTGGCTTTCGGCCCGCCCGGTCTGCCCAGCCATTCCTTCGGATCCTTCGGTTTGTTCAGACGCGGTCCGCAGCCACCATAGGTCTTGGCCTTTTCATCGGCCGACTGCATCCGGGCCATGACATCGTCCATGTCGCCGGCCAGCCGGTCCATCGCTTGCTGCGCAGTAGAGGCGCCGGAATTCACGTCCCCGATGTTCTGCCACCAGAGCTGGGCCAGCTTCGGGTAGTCCGGCACATTGATGCCGGTGGGGCTCCACAGAACTCGGTCGGGCGAGCGGTAGAACTCGACCAGACCACCGAGCTTCGGCGCGCGCTCCGTGAAGGACTTGTGCCGGATCGTGGTGTCGCGGATGAATGTCAGCCCGACCTGGCTCTTTTTCAGGTCCACGGTCTTGGCGACCGTGAATTGCGCGTACAGCCAGGCAGCCTTGCGGCGATTCAGCGGCGTGGACTTGAACAGCGTCCACGAGCCGGCGTCCTGGTAACCGAGCTTCATGCCATTTTCCCAGTATGGCCCGTGCGGCGAAGGCGCCATCCGCCACAGCGGCATGCCCTGGTCGTCGACGGTGTTGTTGCCGTCCTTCTTCGCCTTGACCATTTCGGAAGTGAAGGCGGTGTACCAGAAGATCTGCTGCGCAACATTGCCCTGCGACAGCGCGGGGAGCGACTGGTAGAAATCATAATCGGCCGCGCCTGGCGGCGCGTATTTGCGCAGCCACTGGTCCCATTTAGCGATTGCGTACACGGCGGCTGGACCATTGGTCTCGCCACCGCGCGAAACCGAGGCGCCGGCCGGGTTGCATGATCCCTTCTCCATCCGGATGCCCCACTCGTCGATTGGCCGGCCATTGGGCAGACCCCTGGAACCGGCGCCGGCCATCGAAAGCCAGGCATCGGTCATGCGCCAGCCGAGATCCGGGGCACGCTTGCCGTAATCCATGTGGCCATAGATGCGCTTGCCGTCGATCTGCTTCACCTGCACGCTGAAGAACTCGGCGATGTCTTCGTAGGCGGACCAGTTCACCGGCACGCCGAGTTCATAGCCGTATTTTTCCCTGAACTGCTTCCTCAGATCCGGCCGCTTGAACCAGTCGTAGCGGAACCAGTACAGGTTGGCGAATTGCTGGTCCGGCAACTGCCAGATCTTGCCGTCGGGACCGGTGGTGAACGAGATGCCGATGAAATCACCGACGTCCAGCGTCGGGGACGTCACGGCCTTGCCCTCGCCGGCCATCCAGTCACTCAGGTTGACGACCGATTGCAGGCGCGAGTGCGTGCCGATCAGGTCGGAGTCGTTGATGTAGGCGTCGTACAGATTGCGGTTGGTCTGCATCTGCGTCTGCACCGCCTGCACGACCTCGCCTTCGCCGAGCAGCTGGTGATTCACCTTGATGCCGGTGATCTCCTCGAATGCCCTGGCCAGCGTCCTGGACTCGTACTCGTGCGTCGGGATCGTCTCCGACAGCACATTGATCTCCATGCCCTTGAATGGCTGGGCCGCATTGACGAACCATTCCATTTCCCGCAACTGCTGATCCTTCGTCAGCGTGGAAGGCTGGAATTCCTTTTCAATCCACCGCTTCGCCGCCGCCACGTCGGCATTGCCCGCGGCGGCATGCGCCGCCGACAGGATGCCTGCAAGGATTGCCGTCGCCAGCCGCTTGTTTTTCATGATGGCTCCCGAGCCTCAGGCGCCGAGTGATCCGCGGCATCCTATCAGCGTAGCTCGAAGCATTGTCAACGATGCGGGCGGCCGCTAGTCGGCCAGGTTGCTGCATTGCGGGAGAATCCGGCGCAGCGGCCTTCCCGCCATCCGTGGATTCGCGCATGATCGCCCAACCGCCGCCGAGTCCGCCGATGACCGAAACATCCAGCGCAGAAGAGTTCCAGGCCGAGATCACCCGGCGCTACGACGCCCCGATGTACCGGGCCATGCTCGAAGTCTATGGCGACCAGATTCATCCGGGGTTCCTGCAGGCCGGCGATGACGATATCCGGGAAGCGGCGCTGCGCGCGACAGCCCGGCTCGCCGAGCTCGCGCAGATTGCGGCGGGCGCGCGGGTGCTCGAGACCGCATGCGGCGTAGGCGGCACTGCACGTTTCCTGGCGGGTGTGCGCGGCGCGAATGTCCTCGCCACCAACATCGCCCGTACCCAGCTCGATATCGCCCGGGACTGGACGCGGAATGCGCCCGGCGCCGAGCACATCAGCTACGAATTCGCCGACTACCATGCGCTGCCTTACGCCGACTCGAGCTTCGACATTTACTGGTGCCAGGACTCGCTGCTGTTCTCAACCGACCGGCCACGCGCGCTCGCCGAGGCGGCGCGCGTGCTGCGACCCGGCGGCAC
>JBAQWM010000064.1:0-19237 GCA_049298915.1 Steroidobacteraceae bacterium
TGTGATTCGCAAGGCCAATCGCCGTCAGCACGGAATCCAGTGAAAAAATGATGTCCACGATTCCGATCTGGATGATCACGCCGAGCACCCTGGTTCTCAGCTTGACCTTGGACGCGCCCGGCACCGCGGGTCCCTCCAGCGCGTTGTGGATCTCGCTGACGCTCTTGGCCATCAGGAACAGGCCGCCGACCAGCAGGATCAGGTCGCGCCCCGAAATTTCCTCGCCCAGGACCGTGAACAGGGGCGCCGTGAGCCTCGTGAGCCAGGTCAGCGAGAACAGCAGGCCGATGCGCGTGATCATCGCGAATGCGAGCCCCAGGGTCCGGGCGCGGGCCTGCAACTGCTTCGGCAGTCGCGACACCAGGATGGACAGGAAAATGATGTTGTCGACGCCGAGCACGACCTCGAGCAGCGTCAAGGTCAGGAATGACACCCAGACCGCGGGATCACTCAGGAATTCGACCACTGACCCTCCAGTCAGTCCATTCAAGGCAAAGCGTCGGCTTCGTCCTTCTTCTCCGGCGGCATCAGGTCGCGCTGCGAAAGACCAAGGTCAAGCGCCAGCGCACCGGCAACGTAGATCGACGAGTAGGTGCCGACAGCAATTCCGACTATCAGCGCGACGGCGAATGGCCGCAGCGCTTCGCCGCCGAACAAGAGCAGCGCGAGGACGACCAGGGCGGTCAGGCCGGATGTCAGCAGGGTCCGCGAAAGCGTCTCATTGATCGCGGTGTCCATGACCTGGGTCGGCGTCGCCTTGCGCATCTGCACCAGGCGCTCGCGCACCCGGTCAAACACGATCACGGTGTCATTCAGTGAATACCCGATCACCGCCAGGATCGCCGCCATGACCGACAGATCGAATGTGATCCCGCTGAGCGCAAACACTCCGACCACGACGATCGGGTCGTGCAGCACCGCGACGATGGCGCCGACCGAGAATTTCCACTGGAAGCGGACGATCACGTATATCCCGATGAACAGCAGGCACATCAGGAGCGCGGTCGCGCCTTTTTCCGCCAGCTCCCGGCCGGCCTGCGGGCCGACCGCCTCGGTCCGGCGTATGTCCACGCCGGGATCCACCGCGGCGAGCGCCGAGCGCACCTGCTCCGTCACCAGGCGCGCGGCGGTTTCCTCGACCGGCGGCAGGCGCACCAGCACATCCTGGGCGGTGCCAAAGCTCTGCACCTGCGCGTCCGCGAGACCTCTGTCAGAAAGCGATTCCCGCAGCCGGTCCAGATTGGGCGCCTGCGGGAAATTTGCCTCGACGACGACACCGCCCGTGAAGTCGATGCCGAAATTCAGGCCGTGAGTGAAAACGGCGACGAGGGACCCGGCGATCATCAGCACCGAAACCGCATACCAGTACCGCCGCCGGTCCAGGAACCGTATACGTGGCATCCGCTTGAAGAATTCCATCGCCGGTTCCTCAGATCGCGAGGCGCTCAACGCGCCGGCGCCGGCCATAGAGCAGATGCAGCATCGCGCGGCTGCCGACCAGCGCCGTGAATAATGAAGTCAGGATGCCCAGATTCAGCACCACGGCAAATCCCTTGATGGGCCCGGTGCCGAATGCGAACAGCATGACACCCGCGATCAGCGTGGTCACATTGGAGTCCACGATTGCGGAAAAGGCCCGCTCGAAGCCGGCATTGATCGAAGCCAGCGGCGAATTTCCGTTGCGCAATTCCTCGCGGATACGCTCGAAGATCAGGACATTTGCGTCCACCGCCATGCCGACTGTCAACACGATTCCGGCGATGCCCGGCAGCGTCAGGGCCGCCTTGAACAATGACAGCAGCGCCGTGATCAGAATGACATTGGCAATCAGCACCACGCTCGCGACGATGCCGAAAACGCGGTAGTACACGAGCATGAACACGAACAGTCCCGCCATCCCCATCAGCAGCGCCCGGAATCCGCGCTCGATGTTGTCGCGCCCGAGACTCGGCCCGATCAGGCGCTGCTCGACGATATAGATCGGCGCGGCCAACGCGCCGGCTCTGAGCAGTTTCGCGAGCTCGCTGCCCTCGGCCGCGGAAAGACCGGTGATCTGGAAGTTGTTGGAAAACACGCCGCGAATCGTCGCGACGCTGATGACCTCCTCCTTGGAGCGGTCGATGACGACCTTCTGGCCGTCACGCTCGACCTGCTCGCGCTCCTTTTCGATGAATACCACCGCCATCGGCCGGCCGAGATTCTCGCGCGTCGTGCGCAGCATCTCGTCGCCGCCGCGGCTGTCGAGCCTGACGCTGACGGCGGGTTCGCCCTGCGACGGCGCAAATGACGCGTCAATCAGCTGCTCGCCGGTCGCGATGACTTCGCGCTTCAGCAGGACCGGATTGCCGTCGCGCTCCTTGTAGAGTCGAGAACCCAGTGGCGGACGCCCGGTGCGCTGCGCTTCGAGCGGACTGTTGACGGTGTCGACAAGCCGGAATTCGAGTGTCGCGACCTTGCCGAGGAGACGCACGACTTCAGAGGCGTCCTGTATGCCCGGCAGCTGCACCGCAATCCGGCTCAGGCCCTGGCGCTGGATCACCGGCTCGGCAACGCCCAGCGCATTGATGCGGTTATTCAACGCCGTGATGTTCTGCTGGATCGAGAAGTCCTGGCGCTGCTTGATCTGGTCCGGCGTCAGCTGGGCCGACAGCAGCCCGGGGTCGCCGCCCTCCACGACCGACAGCGTGGAATCATAGTCGCGCAGGGCCCGCAATGCCGCCTCCGTCTGTGCCGCGTCGCGCAGGCGGATCTCGGTTACCGCGCCGGAAACCTCCACTTCCTCGTACTGCACATTCGCGTCGCGCAGCACCTTGCGGAAATCGCGCTCCATGCGCTGTAGCAACTGCTGCACCGCGCCCTGGACGTCGACTTCATAGACGATGTAGATGCCGCCCCGCAGGTCGAGACCGAGGCTCATCGGCTCGAGTCCGAGACGATTGATCCATTCCGGCGCCCGCGAGGCGAATGTCGTCGCGATCGCGAATTGACCCTCGTAGCGGCTCTTGATCAGGTCGCGGGCGGCAAGCTGGCTGGCTACGCCGTCGAAGCGGATCCACAGTCGCCCGTTGTCGTCGACGAACACCTCGTCAAACGGGATCTGCGTGCCGCGCAGGAGCGTCTCGAACTCGCTTACCGCCGCGGCGTCAAATACGGCGCGGTCGCGCCGCGAAAGCTGCAGCGCCTCCGATTCACCATAGACATTGGGCAGTGCCAGCAGCGCCGCTACCAGCAGCACGGCAACCAGCGCGGCGCCTTTCCAGAAGGAATATTTGGGATTCACGATTGCCGGCAGGCGCTCAGCCGCTCTTGAACGTGCCTTTCGGCATCAGCTGCTGGACCTGGAATCGCTGCACCCGGATCGTGACATTCGGCGCGACCTCGAGTGTCACGAAGCTGTCGCCAATCTCGCTGATGCGCCCCAGGATCCCGCCATTTGTAACGACTTCATCGCCGGCCGCAAGCTTGGCGACCATTTCGCGGTGTTCCTTGGCGCGCTTGGTCTGCGGCCGGATCAGCAGGAAATAGAACACGACGAAGATCAACACCAGCGGCAGGATGTTGACCCACGCGCTGCCGGAAGACCCTTCGGCGGCCTGGGCCCAGGCGGGCGAAATGAGAAAGTCCATCGATTAACCTCTGCGACAGCGGGCCGGCGGTCCCGGCCCCGGTTTGGGCGCGTGATTATGCCACAGAGCCGGTCTGTGGCTGGCGCGCGGCATAGAAGCCGGCGCGGAATGCTCCCAGGCTTCCAGCTGCGATCGCCGCCCTGAGCCCCGCCATGAGGCCCAGGTAGTGATGCAGATTGTGCAGTGTGGCCAGTCGCGGACCGAGCATCTCCCCGCAGCGGTCCAGGTGCCTGAGATAGGCGCGGCTGAAATGGCGACAGGTATAGCAGCCACAATCCGGGTCGATGGGCCGCGTGTCCTCGGCATGGCGGGCATTGCGGATATTGATGACACCGCCCGGCACGAACAGGTGGCCATTTCGTGCGTGACGCGTCGGCATCACGCAGTCGAACAGGTCGACACCCATCGTGACCGCCTCGACCAGGTCTTCGGGCCGTCCAACACCCATCAGGTAACGCGGCCGCTCAGCGGGCATCTGGGGCAGGAATTCCTCGAGCACGCGCTGGCGCTCGGCGGCCGGCTCGCCCACGGAAAGACCGCCGATCGCGAGTCCGTCGAAGCCGATGCGGAGCAACCCCGCAAGCGATGCACTGCGCAACGCGCCGTGGACACCGCCCTGGACGATGCCAAACAGCACACCGCTGCCCGCGCCCGCATCCCAGGCCCGCCGGCTGCGCTCGGACCAGCGCAGCGAGAGTTCCATTGATTCGCGCGCCTGACGCTCGCTTGCCGGATAGGGCGTGCAGTCGTCGAAAACCATGGCGATGTCGGAACCGAGCGCCCGCTGCACCGCCATCGAGCGCTCTGGATCGAGGAATACCGGGCTGCCGTCGACCGGCGACTGGAAGCTGACCCCGTGTTCCGCGATTTTTCTGGTTTTCGCAAGGCTGAAGACCTGGAATCCGCCCGAGTCGGTCAGTATTGGCCGCTGCCAGTGCATGAATCCATGCAGACCGCCGTGAGCCTGCACGACTTCCGCGCCCGGCCGCAGCAGCAGGTGGAAGGTGTTTGCGAGCACGATCTGTGCGCCGCAGGCGACCAGTTCCTCGCCGGTCACGCCCTTGACCGACCCGTAGGTCCCGACCGGCATGAAGGCCGGGGTATCGACCACTCCGCGCGCCAGTTCCATCCGGCCGCAGCGTGCGCTTCCGTCCCGCGCCAGGACCGCGAATTTCAAGGCCGTGCCCTGCGCAAGTGCAGCACGTCGGGATCCGCCGTCACGAACATGGCGTCGCCGTAACTGAAGAAACGGTAGCGCCTGGAGATTGCATGACGATACGCGGCCAGCACCCGTTCGCGGCCCGCGAAAGCCGCCACCAGGATCAGCAGGGTGGATTCCGGCAGATGAAAATTCGTCAGCAGCGCATCGACGACGCTGAAACGATGACCGGGCCTGATGAAGATATCCGTCTCGCCTGCGCCCGCCATGATCGCGCCACGGCCCGCTGCTGCCTCGAGGGTGCGGACGACCGTGGTCCCGACCGCGATCACCCGACCGCCCTGCGCGCGCGTCGCCGCGATGGCGGTCACTGTTTCCTGCGGAATACGATAGCGCTCTGCGTGCATGCGGTGCTGTTCGATCTGATCCACGCGCAGCGGCTGAAATGTGCCGGCGCCTACGTGCAGCGTCAGTTTTGCGACGGTAATGCCTGCCTTCTCGAGGCTGGCAAGTGTCGCGCGGTCGAAGTGAAGCCCGGCGGTCGGCGCCGCGACCGCCCCAGGCGCATCGGCATATACGGTCTGGTAGCGTTCACGATCCGCGGCGCCTGCCTCGCGATCGATATAGGGCGGGAGTGGCGTGATTCCGTGCCGCTCGAAGAAATCGAAAGCCGCGCGGTCCAGCTCGAATTCGTACAGGTCCTCGCGCCGACCGATCACGACGGCGCGAGCCCCCTCCGGCAGATGTATCTCGGTTCCGGGCCGGAATCGCTTGCTGGCGCGTGCCTGCGCCAGGATGCGGCGCTCACCGATGATGCGCTCCAGCAGTAACTCGCAGTTGCCGCCACTTGCCTTGGCCCCGCGCAGGCGCGCGGGAACGACACGCGTGTCGTTCAGCACGAGCAGATCGCCAGGTCGCAGCAGCGTGCCAAGTTCCGCAAATCGAAGATCCTGCAGGGCGCCGCTGCCTCCGTCCAGGAACAACAGGCGGCTCGCCGCGCGCTCGGGCAGCGGATGCTGGGCGATCAGTTCCCGCGGCAACGGATAGGCGAAGTCTGCGCGGCGCATGCGCCGCGCAGACTAGCACAGCGACCGTCGATGCTAGCTCGTGCTCGGCGGTTCCACCGGCAGCGCGGGCGGCGGGCGCAGCAGTTCCGGCTTGCGCGCCGTGGACTCCTGCGGCACGGTCGCCTTCAGCGTCTGCGCCTTGCGATCGCGCAGGATGCGGATCTCAATGGATTCACCCGGCTGATAGGAGCGCAGGATCCGCATCGCGTGCGGTCCGCTCTGCGGTTCACGCCCTCCGATCGAGACGATCACATCGCCGTCCTCCAGGCCCAGCGCCTTGTCGACCGGTGCGCGCGCCACCAGCACGCCCTTGTCGGCGCCGAAATACCGGCCGAGTGGCGGCGTGACTTTCACCAGCTCGGCATCGGCCCAGTGGTCCAGCAGCCAGGAATGCCCATGCCCGGATGGCATGGCTTCCAGCGGCGGCCACGGATGCCCTGGCGGCGGCGGATGCAGTGGCGGCATCGCGCCCATCATCCTGCCCCGTCTGTGCCTGAACACCTGATCCATGGATCGGGCCTCGACCGTGACTGTCACGGGCTTGCCGTCGCGGCGCATATTCAGTGCCACCTTCTGGCCAGGCACCACGTCCTTCATGGCCGTGACCAGATCGCGACCGGTGCCCACAGGCTTCGCATCAATCGCGACGATGAGGTCACCAGCCTTGACGCCGGCCTCGGCCGCCGGGCCGCCCGGGCTCACGCTATTCACCCTCACGCCGCCATCCCCGGTTTCAGCGCTGCCGAGATTGATACCAAGCACGGCGCGGCCCGGCGCCGGCAGCAGCAGTTCAAAGTCGAGCGTTTCGCCCGCGCCGGCTGCCGCGGCGGAGAGTTCCGCCACTTCCCTGGCTGCCGCTTCGAGCCGCTGCCTGGCGTCCTCCAGCCGCTTATCGAGCGCGCCTGCGTCCTCAGCCTGGGCGCGCGCAGGGGGCGACGCGGCACAGAATGCGGCTACTGCCATGACTGCCAGAATCGTCCTGTTCATCGGGAGCTCCGTTTGATCAAAGTGGGCTCGCAAAATCCGCGTAGCGGACCTGGACCAGCGAGTTCATGAGTTCGACGCGCTCGCGCCAGAGATGCTCGGCGATTTCCGGCGCGTTTGGCTCGAGCGCGATGCGGCTCAGCCTGTCGTCCACGAATGCAAGCCGGTCTTCGAGTTGCGACAGGGTGAATGCCGTGCTGCCGCGCATTGCGCGCATTTCAGGCAGGGTCGCCAGCAGCCTCTCAAGCCGGGCATTTTCTGCGCGCATGGTATCGCCCGGATTGCGGACGGAGTCGAATGCCGGCGCGCGCCGCACCGCCAGCTCGCGCTCCGCGGACTGCAGCTGCCAGGCGAGTCCGCCAACTGCCGCAAGCGCTGCCGCAGCGAACGCGACCGGCCAGTGTCGGGACCTAACGGCCTGGCGTCGCTGGCGTGCAGCCAGGACTGCCTCCCAGCCGTTCCTGGGCGGCTCGAATTCCGGCAGCGCCGCCAGCCGGGCGCCCCATTCGTTCAGACCGGGGTGCATGAAGTGCCCTCCCTGATGGTCGGCGCGACTGCCAGCAGGTCGCGCAGACGCGCATGAGCGCGCGATAACTGCGACTTCGAGAAACTGGTGCTGCGCCCCAGCGCGGTCCCGATTTCGGCATGGGTGAAGCCTTCAACATCGTGCAGCCAGACGACCGTCCGCGCCAGTGCGGGCAGGCGCATCAGCGCCCTGTCGAGGGCCGGCTCCGCAGCCGCTGTCGTTGAGCGGTATTCCGCAGCAAGTCCCTCGAAGCGGCCCGGGTCGGCGTCCAGCCAATCCAGGCTCCGATGCCATGGCGAACGCAGGTACATGAGTGCGCGGTTGACGGCGATCGAGCGGATCCAGGCCGCCAGCGGGCAACGACCCTCGAATGCACCGATATGCTCGATCACATCCACGAATGTCTCCTGCAGCAGCTCCTCCGCGATCGCCGGCCGCCGCACCAGGCGGCGCAGCAGCGTGTAGATCGGCGCTGCGGTCGCCCGGTAGACGGCCTCGAGCGCCCGCTGATCGCCGCGGCGCGCCGCATCGGTGACCGTCACCGGAATCGGGATATCCGCTATTCCAGGCATCAGGAGATTAGATGCCCCAGCGGCGAAAAAGGTCACAATCTGGTGCCGAGGGCGAGAATCGAACTCGCATGACCTTGCGGTCGGCAGATTTTGAGTCTGCTGTGTCTACCAATTCCACCACCCCGGCGGCGCGGGAGACGAGTATAAAGCGGGGCATGAACTTCTGCTCCAGCTGCGGCGCGCAGGTCGCGCTTCGCATTCCCGATGGTGATCATCTGCAGCGCCAGGTCTGCACTGCCTGCGGAACGGTCCATTACGAAAACCCGAAACTGGTGGCGGGCTGCGTACCGGAGCACGCCGGACGGATCCTGCTGTGCCGGCGCGCCATCGAGCCACGGCGGGGCTTCTGGACCATTCCGGCCGGCTTCATGGAAATCGAGGAGACCCTGCAGCAGGCGGCGGCGCGCGAATGCCGGGAAGAGGCCCTTGCGCAGGTCGAAGTCGGCACCCTGCTCGCGGTCGTGCACGTCCTGCATGCGCGCCAGGTGCACGTGATGTTCCGCGCTTTGCTGGCAGAACCCGTTTACGGTGTCGGTGTCGAAAGCCTGGAAGTGATGCTCTGCAGCGAGGCCGCGATCCCGTGGCCGGATATCGCATTCCCGAGCGTCGCATTCGCGCTCCGCAAGTACTTCGAGGATCGCGCCGCCGGCACCGAGGGGCTCCACTTCAAGACCATCGACATGCGGTCGCCGGGCCGCTGAGCCGAAGCCGTGCGGTCCAGCCTGTGGCACAATGCGCGCCGCTCGGGAATCCGACTGGAGTCGCCGGGATGACATTCGTCGTCACTGAAAGCTGCATCAAGTGCAAGTACATGGACTGCGTGGAGGTCTGCCCGGTCGACTGCTTCCACGAAGGGCCGAACTTCCTGGTCATCGACCCGGAAGAATGCATCGACTGCACGCTCTGCGAGCCGGAATGCCCGGTCGAGGCAATTTATTCCGAGGAGGAGCTGCCCGCCGGTCAGGAGCAGTTCCTCGCCATAAACGCCGAGCTCACTCGCAACTGGCCGGTAATCACGCAGCGCGGCGAGCCGCCGGCCGATGCGGACGCTTGGAAAGACGTCAAGGAAAAACTGGCGCTGCTCGAGCGCTGATCAGCTCAGTCGGCAGCCCTGGCGGTCGGGGTCTTCGACAGGTACTCGAAGAGCTGCTGCGCCGGCATGTAACCGGCGAGGTACTCGCCCTGTTCCGTGAAGATACCGGGCGTCCCGCGCAGTCCGAGATCGCGGCCCAGCGCATAGTCGCGCGCGATGGGGGATTCGCATGCGGGCGCCTTGACCGCTTCGCCGCGCTTGGCGCGGGTCATCGCGTCGCGCTGGTCGGCACTGCACCACACCGCCTCTGCCCTGCGCCAGGAGTCCGTGCCCGGGCCGTCGCGCGGGTACATCAGGTAGCGGACCCGTATGCCGAGGCCGTTCAGCTCTGCCATTTCCTGGTGCAGGCGGCGGCAGTAGCTGCAGTCCACGTCGGTGAAAATAGTCAGGCTGTAACGGACCGGTCCGCGCGGCGCGAACACGATGGCATCGCCATCGGGAACGCCGGCCAGCAGTTCGACGCGGCCGGTCAGCCGGCTGAGTTCGGTCAGATTCTGCTTGTTTTCCATATCGAAGATATCGCCGTCAACGTAATAGCGACCATCCGCGGATACATAGCCAACCTCGGCGCCGGAGCGCACCTCGAACAGCCCGGGTATGAGCGCCGGCCTGATCTGTTCGGGCGTGACACCGAGGCGCCGCGCGATTTCTGCCTGTACGTCCGGCTTCGAAGACTGCAGCGGTGCGGTTGCAGCCGCGCCGAGCGAAAGGGCCGCCGCGGCCAGCACAAGGGCTCGGGTAGTGTAATTCATGCGCATCTTGCCTAAATCCAGCCTGGGCATTGGACCGCGGCCCCACGCCGCAGTTCGGCGCAGTGGATTCTATCAACCGCGAGGGTGATGTTGCGCGTGCAGTTCTTTCATGCGCTCGCGCGCCACGTGCGTATAGATCTGGGTCGTCGAGAGGTCACTGTGACCCAGCAGCATCTGCACCACCCGCAGGTCGGCCCCGTGATTCAGCAGGTGGGTGGCGAAGGCGTGGCGCAGCGTGTGAGGCGACAGGTCCCTGTCGATACTGGCTTTCTTGGCGTAGCGCTTGATGATGTGCCAGAAAGCCTGGCGCGTCATGCGGTCACCGCGACGGGTCGGGAACAGATGATCGGTCTGGCGGTCGAGCAGGATTTCGCTGCGGGCGCCGCGCACGAAGTCGTTGAGCCAGCGCACCGCTTCCTCACCGAGCGGTATCAGGCGCTCGCGGTTGCCCTTGCCGACGATCCGGATCACGCCCTGATTCTGGTTGACCTGGCCGTGCCTCAGGCTGACGAGTTCGGAAACCCTGAGACCGGTCGCATAGAGCACTTCGAGCATCGTCCGGTCACGGAATCCGAGCGGATCGCTGGTCTGTGGCGCGGCTAGCAGCGCGTCCACCTGCGCCTCCGTCAGCGATTTCGGCAGCGAGCGGCCGATTTTCGGCATTGCAATCTGGGCCGTGGGATCTTCCTTGAGGATGCCTTCGCGAACCAGATGGCGGAAAAAGCGCCGGAAGCTTGACAGCTGGCGCGCCGTCGAGCGCGGGCGCGCGCCGGTCTCGACGCGCCAGGCGATGAATCCGAGCAGGTCACTGCGTGTCGTGCGCGCGAGCGCGGTGCCGTTCAGGCGCAACCAGCGGCAAAGCGCCGTGAGGTCTGCCCGGTAGGCGGCGAGCGTGTTGGGCGAGAGGCCGCGCTCCATCCAGACTGCGTCCAGGAATTTGACGATCATCGGCTCGACGGTGTCATCTGCGGCCCCGGCCGCCGCGAGCGTCGACGCGCGTACCGATGTCGAGGACTTCATGGCTGCGCTCATTGACTGGCCCTGCTCCCGTTCGCGGACGGAGCCGCCGCCCGAGCCCGATGGCTGGCGGCGGGTCTGTGCGACAGAATGCAGACGCAGTATGGTTCGCCTCGGATGCAAACGAGCGTGACCCGCCTCACATACCCCGATGACCATTAACATAACCGGAACCAGTTCACAGTACCCTCCATTGCAAGCTGGCATGCGGCGATGACGGCAAATCCGCTGCGCCTGCTGTGGGGCGTTTACGCCTGGATGCTGGTGTGCCTGATGCTGTTGATTGCGGCCCTGCCAGTACTCGGGCTGCCGCGTCTGGCGCAGCGGCGCGCCGCGGCCGCATTCATCTGCCGCGCCTATTTCCTGCTGTGTGGCTTTCCCATCCGTCGCCTTGGCATGAACCGCCTGCCGGCCGGCCCGTGCGTCGTGGTCGCGAATCACGCGAGCTACCTCGACGGACCGCTGCTATTTGCGGTGCTGCCGCCGCGCTTTGGCTTCGTGATCAAGAAGGAGGCCTCGCGCCTCCCGCTGGCCGGCATGCTGATGCGCCGTCTCGGTCACCATTTTGTCAATCGCAGCAACCGCCAGGAGGGCGCGGGCGACGCCCGGCGCATCCTGCGCGCGGTCGGTCTTGGGCAGTCGGTCGCGTTCTTTCCGGAAGGGACCTTCAGCCCCAGGACCGGCGTCGCGCGCTTCCACACCGGCGCATTTGCAACCGCGGCCCGGGCCGGCGTGCCGGTTGCACCGGTCGCAATCCGGGGCACGCGACGCGCACTGCGCGCCAGGACATTTGTGCCGCGCTGGTCGCGCATCGAGGTCGAGGCGCTGCAACCGATTCCGGCTGCCACCGGCACGGTCGCGTTGCGCGACGCGGCTCGCGAACACATCGCGGCGGCGCTGCCTGAACCGCTGCTGTAGCGCTGCTGCCGCTCCCGCGCCAATCTCACATGTTGCGGCGGTACTGTCCCCCGACTGAATAGAGCGCGCGCGAGATGCGTCCGAGCGAGGCTGATTTCACGGTCTCCATCAGTTGGCCGAACACGTTTCCATTGGCCGCGGCGGCGCCCGTGAGCCTGTCGAGTGCCGCCTTCTGGGCATCCGCATGGACGTCGTTGAATGCCTGCACGGCGGCCACTTGCGCCCGCTTTTCCTCCTCGGTCGAACGGATCAGCTCGGCGTGCCGGTTCTCGTCGGGATTCGCGCGCTCCGCCAGGAAGGTATTGATGCCGACGATGGGCAGACTGCCGTCGTGCTTCTTGTGTTCGTAATAGAGCGATTCTTCCTGGATCTTGCCGCGCTGGTACATGGTCTCCATTGCGCCAAGCACGCCGCCGCGCTCGGAAATGCGCTCGAACTCGCGGTAGACCGCTTCCTCCACGACCTCGGTCAGGCGCTCGAGCGCAAATGAACCCTGCCACGGGTTCTGGTTCTGATTCAGCCCCAGTTCGCGTGCGATGATCAGCTGGATCGCAACCGCCCGGCGCACGCTCTCCTCGGTCGGCGTGGTGATTGCTTCGTCATAGGCATTGGTGTGGAGGCTGTTGCAGCTGTCGAAAAGCGCGTACATCGCCTGCAGCGTCGTGCGGATATCGTTGAACTGGATTTCGCGAGCGTGCAATGACCGGCCCGATGTCTGCACATGGTATTTCAGCATCTGGCTGCGTGGTCCTGCTCCATAACGGTCACGCATCGCGCGCGCCCAGATCCGTCGCGCCACGCGCCCGATCACGGCGTACTCGGGATCCATGCCATTGGAGAAGAAAAATGACAGGTTCGGCGCGAAGTCGTCGATCTGCATGCCGCGCGAAAGGTAGTACTCGACGATCGTGAAGCCATTCGCCAGCGTGAATGCGAGCTGCGAAACCGGGTTCGCGCCGGCTTCCGCGATATGGTATCCGGAGATCGATACCGAGTAGAAATTCCGCACGCCGTTGTCGATGAAGTACTGCTGCATGTCCCCCATCATCCGGAGCGCAAACTCGGTCGAGAAGATGCAGGTATTCTGCGCCTGATCCTCCTTCAGGATGTCGGCCTGCACCGTCCCGCGCACGCGTACCAGCGCATCGGCACGGATTCTCCCGTAGGTTTCGCCGTCGAGAAACTGGTCACCGCTGACGCCGAGCAGACCCAGGCCGCTGCCGTCGTGGCCAGGTGGCAATTCGCCTCGATAACGCGGCCGCTCACGACCCCTGAAATACCCGGCGATCTTTTTCTCCGCTTCCTGCCAGCGCCCGCTTTCACGCAGGTGCCGCTCGACCTGCTGGTCAACCGCCGTGTTCATGAACATGGCGAGGATCATCGGCGCCGGGCCATTGATGGTCATCGAGACTGAGGTGGACGGCGCACACAGGTCGAAACCCGAATACAGGCGTTTCATGTCGTCGAGTGTCGCGATCGAGACGCCCGAATTGCCGATCCGGCCGTAGATGTCGGGACGTTCGTCAGGATCCTCTCCATACAGCGTGGTCGAGTCGAATGCAGTCGACAGCCGGGCGGCCTTGTGCCCGGCAGCGACGTAATGGAAGCGGCGGTTGGTGCGCTCCGGCATGCCTTCGCCCGCGAACATGCGGGTCGGATCCTCGTCCTCGCGGCGGTACGGATAGATGCCGGCGGTGTACGGATATGAGCCGGGCAGGTTTTCAGTGAGGAGAAAAGCCAGCAGATCGCCCCAGTCCCGATAACGCGGGGTCGCAATCTTCGGGAGCTTCAGGTGGGAGAGCGACTCGGTGTAATTCGCACCGCGGACTTCGCGGTCGCGGACCTGGTAGACGTATTCGCCCGCGGTCGCCGCCGCCATTCGTTCCGGCCAGGCCCGCAGCAGTGCGATGCCCTCGGCCCCAATGGCATCCAGTGCGGCATTGTAGTCCCGTCGCAGTTTCCGGATTGTGCCGTCGCCTTCAGGCAGCGCCGATTCCGGATAGCGCTCGAGTGCAGCCGGCAGCGCCGGATCCGCCGCGCTCTGCAGTGCGCGATGCAGGCCGTGCGCGCGGCTCGCGGCCTGTGCGGCAGCGAGCGCGGCCTGGTGCGACTTGCGGCCGAGCACGGCGATGTCGGCCAGGTAGCGGACGCGCTCGCCGGGAATGATCGCCTGGCGTTGCGGCAAGCCGAGCGGCAGCAGGCCCTGCGGCTGCCAGGTCCGCAGCCGGCCCCATTGTTCGTCGAGCTTCCGGCACAGCGCGGCGAACAGCGTATTGACACCGGCATCGTTGAACTGACTCGCGATGGTCGGGTAAACCGGCAGCTCCTGCGGCGGCGTCTTGAACAGCTTGCGGTTGCGTGCGACCTGCTTGCGCACATCGCGCAGGGCATCTTCGGCGCCACGCTTCTCGAACTTGTTGAGCGCGATGAAATCGGCGAAATCCAGCATGTCGATCTTTTCGAGCTGGCTCGCGGCACCATAGTCGCTCGTCATGACGTACATCGACAGGTCGACGAGATCGACGATCTCCGTGTCGCTCTGGCCGATGCCGGCGGTTTCGATGACGATCAGGTCGAAACCGCCCGCCTTCAGCAACTGCACCGTGTCGGCAAGCACCGCGCTGGTCGCCAGGTGCTGGCGACGGGTCGCGAGCGAGCGCATGAACAGCTGCTCGTTCGCCAGCGAGTTCATGCGGATCCGATCGCCCAGCAGCGCCCCGCCGGAACGCCGCCTGGTCGGATCCATTGCGACCACAGCGACCTTGCGGTCCGGAAAGAAACGCACGATCCGGTTGAGGATCTCGTCGGTCAGCGAGGACTTTCCGGCGCCGCCGGTGCCGGTAATCCCGAGTACCGGCGGACGGTTCAATGTCTTGGAGGCCAGGCTGCGGATCTTCGTCACCAGGGCCTCATCGCCACCCAGTTCCAGCGCCGATATGGCACGCGCCAGGCCGGCGGGATCGTCCGCCGAGACGGCATTCCCCTGGAACACAGGCCGGGCTCCGCTCTGCACCCGCCGGAACACGTCGGCGATCATGCCGTCCAGGCCCAGACGCAGACCGTCGTCGGGCGTATAGATCTTTTCGATTCCATACGCCTCGAGTTCCTCGACTTCATGCGCGGCAATCGTGCCGCCGCCGCCCACCACGACCTTGATGTGGCCTGCGCCGCGCTCCCGCAGCATGTCCACCATGTAGCGAAAATACTCACAGTGGCCGCCCTGATAGCTGCTGACCGCTATGCCATCGACATCCTCATGGATGGCACCGCGGACGATGTCGGCGACGCTGCGATTGTGGCCGAGGTGGATCACTTCTGCGCCATGCGCCTGCAGGATCCGGCGGATGATATTGATCGCTGCGTCGTGGCCGTCGAAGAGCGAAGCGGCGCTGATGAAGCGCAGCGGCCCGCGCGCCGGGTCGGCGTTGCTGTCGATTCGTTCGGCCGGACTGCTCATCGCGGAACCCCCGCAGGTCGAATGGACAGTGTACCGGCAGCGGCGTCCGGCTCAAGGCGGAGCGGCCCGGCGTGCCGGAAGTTTGCATTCAGGTGCCAACAAGTGCTGTTATGGTCCTTATGCAGGTGGCTACGGGGGGTCCAGTGGAAAATACCGGACAGGAAGTCTGTTCTACCCGTGAGGCTGCAGCGCGCCTGCGCGTGTCGTTGCGCACTGTCCAGTTGTGGTCCGAATCCGGCGTGCTGCTGGCCTGGAAGACGCATGGGGGTCACCGCAGGATCCTGCTGTCTTCGGTCGAGGACCTGCTCCGCAAGCGCGGCGGCGAGATCGCAAGGCGCGCTGCAAACGGCCGTTACCAGATCCTGATCGTCGAGGACGAACCGGATTTCCGTCGTCTGTTCGAACTGCATCTGCAGTCCTGGGGCCTGCCGATCACGCTGGAAAGCGTGCCGAGCGGCTTTGATGCGCTGGTCCGTATCGGTGCGGCGCATCCTGATCTCCTGATCACCGACCTGCGCATGCCTGGCATCGATGGCTTCGAGATGATCCGGGCCCTGCAGGCTTCCGAGACCATCGGCGACCTCGACGTCATCGTGGTGACCGCACTGACGCAGCATACGATTGCGGAGCGCGGCGGGCTGCCCGACCAGATCACCGTTCTGTACAAGCCGCTGCGTTTCGAACTGCTGCGCCCCCGCTTGCAGCAACTGATCGAAAACCAGCGGAGACTGCCGGTCGCCGGCTGAGCGCGCCCGCCCGCGCCATGACCGGGAACCGATCTTCTGGTTACCATCAGGTCCTAAAGACATGACTAAGCATTCGGTCGTCATCCTGGCCGCCCACCGCACGCCCATCGGCTCGATGCAGGGGACATTTGCAACGGTCGCCGCGCCTGCGCTTGGCGCTGCGGCGCTTCGTGCTGTCATCGCCAGTGCCAAGGCCGATCCGGCCGTCATCGATGAAGTCGTCATGGGCTGCGTACTGCCCGCCGGCCAGGGCCAGGCGCCGGCACGGCAGGCGGCGATCGCGGCCGGTGTGCCGATCTCGGTGCCGGCCACCACGGTCAACAAGATGTGTGGTTCCGGCATGAAAGCCGTGATGCTCGCTGCCGACCAGATCGCCTCCGGTGGCGCCTCGTTCGTGCTGGCTGGCGGCATGGAGTCCATGACCGGTGCGCCGTACCTGCTGCCGAAAGCCCGGGGCGGCTATCGCATGGGTCATGGCGAGGTCTTCGACCACATGTTCTACGACGGCCTGCAGAGTCCCTGGGATGGCAAGCTGATGGGCTGCTTCGCCGATGCAACCGCCGCCAAGTATGGCTTTACACGGGCGGCCCAGGACGCGTTCGCCGCGGAATCGGTGCGCCGCGCGCTCGCCGCCGTCGAATCCGGGGCATTCGAGGCCGAAATCGCGCCGGTCACGGTTGCCGATCGCAAGGGCGAGAGGGTGGTTTTGCGCGATGAAACGCCGTTCGCCGTCTCGATCGAAAAGATACCGAATCTGAAGCCAGCCTTCGCGAAGGATGGTACTGTCACGGCGGCGAGCTCCTCGTCGATTGCGGACGGCGCTGCGGCACTCCTGCTCGCAAGTCCGAAAGCCGCCGCCAGCACCAGCCTCAAGCCGGTCGCAGGCATTGTCGCGCACGCGAGTTTCGCTCACGCGCCTGAATGGTTCACGATCGCGCCCGCAGGCGCCATTGCCAAGGTCCTCAGGCAGGCCGGCTGGCGCGCGGACGATGTCGATCTGTTCGAGGTCAACGAGGCCTTTGCGGTCGTGACCATGGCGGCGATGAAAGACATCGGCATTCCGCACGATCGCGTCAATGTGAATGGCGGCGCCTGCGCCCTCGGGCACCCGATCGGCGCCACCGGCGCGCGCATCATGGCGACCCTGCTGCATGCCCTGATCCAGCGCGGCAAGAAACGCGGCGTCGCTGCGCTTTGCATCGGTGGTGGCGAAGCCACCGCCATTGCGGTCGAGCTCCACTGAGACGGCTTCAGGCAAGCGCAAGATCCCCGCCGACTTCCGTTGACAATGGAATACCGGCCACCTCGTAGCCGCGGCGGAAATCGCGTACGTGGCGCGCCATCCACACTGCCGCCGATTCTGCGTCCCGTGCCCGCACGGCCGCCACGATATATTGCTGCGCCGATTCGATACGGGCCCGCGCCTGGGGCACGCGATCGATGATCACGGCCAGGCTCGGTTTCAGGAGCCGCAACAGCGGTTCGTTCAGCAGCACAAAGACCGGATTGTCACTGGCCTCCCCCAGCGCATTGAAAAAATCCGCGACATCCTCTACCGCGAGGTCCCGGTCGCCGCGCCGTCCGGCGAAGCGTTGCGCAGAGGCCGCGAGCTCCTTGAGAGCTTTTCCGGAACGACGCAGCGCCGCTGCCCGCGCGATTCCCGGCTGCACGGCCTGCAGCGCCTCCCAGACATCGACGACACGCGTCTCATGCAGGGTAAGGGCCTGTGACAGGCCGCCGCCGACGGCTTCCCGGGTCGGCCGTGTGACGTACAGCCGTTTGCCACCGGCGCGCCGTCCCAGGAGCCCGCTGCTCTCGAGCTTTCGCAGCGCCTCGCGCACGGTGGAGCGGTTTACCGCGAACTGGCGCGCCAGCTCTGTTTCAGTCGGGAGCGCCTCGCCCTCTTTCAGGTCGCGGCGCAGGATGCGGTCCCTGATGGTCTCCGAGACGCGCAGGTAAGCGGGTGCATAACCAAGTGGCTGGAACAAGGGTCACCTTTCCGCAACAAGCACTTGCTTGTCTGATTGTCGGACAATAACATGCGCCTGACAAGGGGGGTCGTGGGCCGACCCGGAGGAGCCATGTTTGAAGTGGACTTCGACTTCCAGCTAGGCGAGCGGGCCGACGATATGCGCCGTGCCGTGCGCGAATTTGCGCTCCGCCGCATCGCTCCCCGGGCGGTCGAGATCGATCGCAGCAACCAGTTCCCGCGCGATCTGTGGCCTGAACTGGGCGCCATGGGCCTGCTCGGCATGACGGTCCCGGAGGAATATGGCGGTCTCGGTTTCGGTTACCTCGAGCATGTCGTCGCGATGGAGGAAATCAGCCGGGTCTCGGGCTCGATCGGTCTTTCCTATGGCGCGCACTCGAACCTCTGCGTCAACCAGCTGCGGCGCTGGGCAAGCGACGGGCAGAAGCGTCAATATCTCCCGAAGCTGATCAGCGGCGAGCATGTCGGTGCGCTCGCGATGAGCGAGGCGGGCTCGGGTTCCGACGTCGTCTCGATGCGAACGCGCGCCGACCGCAGCGGCGATGGATTCGTGCTGAATGGCAGCAAGATGTGGATCACGAATGGCCCCGAGGCCGACACGACCATCGTCTACGCGACCATTGAACCCGGCAGCGGGGCCTCAGGCATCACCGCCTTCATCGTCGAACGCGGTATCAAGGGCTATCGCAGCGCCCAGAAGCTCGACAAATTCGGCATGCGCGGCTCCGATACCAGCGAACTCGTATTCGAGGACTGTTTCGTGCCGATGGAAAACCTGCTCGGCGGTATCGGCGAGGGTGCTGCCATCCTGATGTCGGGTCTCGATTACGAGCGTCTCGTGCTGAGCGGCGGTCCACTCGGCCTGATGCGGGCGGCACTGGATCTGATAGCACCTTACCTGCACGACCGTGAGCAGTTCGGCAAGCCGATCGGGAGCTTCCAGCTGATGCAGGCCAAGCTCGCCGATCTCTACACGGCCTGCAATTCGGCGCGCGCCTACGCCTATGCAGTCGCACGCGCCTGTGATGCCGGACGCACCACGCGCTACGATGCCGCTGCCTGCCTGCTGCACGCCTCCGAGCGGGCGACCAGCGCGGGCCTGGAGGCAATCCAGGTGCTGGGCGGCAACGGCTACATCAACGAATATCCGGCAGGGCGCATCCTGCGCGATGCGAAACTGTACGAGATCGGCGCCGGCACCAACGAAATACGCCGCATGCTGATCGGCCGCGAATTGTTCAGGGCTACCAGACCATGAGCCGGATCGCATCCCGTATCGAGCCCCGCAACGCGGAATTCCGGGACAACGCGGCGCACATGGAGGCGCTGG
>JBAQWM010000065.1:0-3005 GCA_049298915.1 Steroidobacteraceae bacterium
GCTCAGGCGGTGCCGCATCTGCCCGTGGACGTGCGGGCGCTAAATTGCGACTTCTATGCATTCTCGGCGCACAAGATGTACGGGCCCACGGGTATCGGCGTGCTCTACGGTCGCGAGCGGCTCCTGGAGTCGATGCCGCCCTGGCAGGGCGGCGGCGACATGATCCTTTCGGTCTCATTTGCCGGCACCACCTATAACCACCTGCCCCATCGCTTCGAGGCCGGCACGCCCAACATCGCCGGTGCCGTCGGTCTGGGCGCGGCCATCGACTATCTCGAGGCGATCGGCATGGAACACATCGGAGCGCATGAGCGGGACCTGCTCGGCTACGCGACGGCGCGGCTTTCGGATATTCCGGGACTCGAGATCATCGGCACGGCACCGGACAAATCAAGCGTCGTGTCATTCACGATACCGGGCATCCATCCGCATGACCTCGGCACCGTACTCGATTCACAGGGTATTGCCGTGCGTACGGGCCACCACTGCGCGATGCCAGTGATGGAATTTTTCGGCGTCCCTGCCACGACGCGTGCATCGTTCGGAATCTACAACACGCGCGCCGAAATCGACGCGCTCCATGACGCCCTGCTGCGGGCCATCAGCCTGCTCTGCTGATGGACCTCCAGGAGCTCTACCGGGATGTCATCGTCGACCATAATCGGCGCCCGCGGAATTTCGGGACACTAGCGGGCGCCAGTCACACTGCGGAGGGCTATAATCCCTTGTGCGGCGACAAGTTACATGTCTTTCTTGAAGTCAAGGATGATATCGTCAGCGATATCCGCTTCGAGGGCGAAGGCTGTGCGATCTCGACCGCTTCCGCCTCGCTGATGAGCGAGGCCGTCAAGGGCATGGACCGGGCCCGGATAGCAGCGCTCTTTGCAGCCGTGCACCGCATGTTGACCAGGGAAGGTGCGGCGGCCAACGAGGATCTCGGCAAACTGGCCGCGCTCGCCGGCGTGCGAGAGTTTCCGATGCGCGTCAAGTGCGCAAGTCTCTGCTGGCACACGCTGAATGCCGCGCTCGCGGGCAGTGCGGTGCCGGCCTCCACGGAGTAGGCATGCGTCGCGCCGATCATGAACCCGTCGTCATCCAGCGCGATGTCCGCGCCGTGATCGTCCCGGCCGGCGTCGAGGTGAAGCTGCGCACCGGCAGCGTCGGCTATATCACTCAGTCGCTCGGCGGCAGCTTTACCGTCTATATCGAAGGC
Source organism: Steroidobacteraceae bacterium (assembly GCA_049298915.1). Lineage (GTDB taxonomy): Bacteria > Pseudomonadota > Gammaproteobacteria > Steroidobacterales > Steroidobacteraceae > SCUD01. The sequence goes on from JBAQWM010000065.1 coordinate 1,214, forward strand.
AATCTCTTCCGGATTGCCGGCGAGGACGGCGATGCGATCGGCAAGGCGCCGGTACCCCGCCCGGAATTGCCGCCGGGCGCAACCGAGGAAGATTTCAGCCGCCTGGTGTGGGACCAGTTGCGGACCTGCTTCGACCCGGAGATCCCGCTCAACATCGTCGATCTGGGTCTGGTCTACGACTGCGGGATCAGGGCGAATGACGACGGCACCCGCGATGTCGACATCAGGATGACATTGACCGCCCCCGGCTGCGGCATGGGAGAAGTCCTGGTCGCCGATGTGCGCGACAAGCTGATGATCATTCCGACCATGCGCAAGGCCTCGGTTGACCTCGTCTTCGACCCGCCGTGGAACCAGTCGATGATGTCGGAAGCGGCGCGGCTGCAGACCGGTCTGATGTAGCGCTCAGTTCTCGCCGAGCGACAGCAGCGTCGCGTTACCGCCAACCGCGGCGGTGTTCGTCGTGACGGTCTGCTCGGTCGCGAAACGCGGCAGATAATGCGGGCCGCCGGCCTTCGGGCCGGTGCCGGACAGGCCGCAGCCGCCGAATGGCTGCACGCCAACGACCGCGCCGATCATGTTTCGATTGACGTAGACATTGCCGACCCTGGCGCGCGCCGCGATCCGTCGTGCGACACCGTCGATCCTCGTATGCACGCCGAGGGTCAGTCCATATCCGCTGCCATTGATCTGGTCCACCATGCTGTCGAGCTCGGAAGCGGCAAATCGCACCACATGCAGCACCGGGCCGAACACCTCCCGCGTCAGGCGTGCGATGCCGTCGATCTCGACCGCGAGCGGCGCAAAGTAATGGCCGCGGCGCAGCCCCGCTGGCAGCGGCGCACGATGCTGCCAGCGCGCCCCCGCCACGATGGCGTCCGCGTGCTCTGCAAGCGCCGCCAGCGAAGCCGCGTCGATCACCGGGCCGACGTCGGTCGCGAGCAGGGCAGGGTCGCCGATCACAAGCTGGTCCATGGCACCGGCCAAGAGTTCCAGCACCCTGGGCGCGATATCCTCCTGCACGCACAGCACGCGCAGCGCGGAGCAGCGCTGGCCCGCCGAGTTGAATGCCGATTGCAGGGCGTCGCTGACCACCTGCTCCGGCAGCGCGGAGCTGTCCACCAGCATCGCGTTCTGCCCGCCCGTCTCCGCGATCAGGACCGCCAGGGAGCCGTCGCGGGCCGCCAGCGCCCGATTGATCAGGCGCGCGGTCTCGGTCGAACCGGTGAATACGACACCGGCGATGCGCGGGTCTGAAACCAGGGCGCCGCCGACAGTCGATCCGGGCCCGGGAACGAACTGCAGCACATCCCCGGGAACGCCCGACTCATGCAGCAGCCGCACCATCGCCGCAGCGACCAGTGGCGTCTGCGCCGCGGGCTTGGCGATGACGCTGTTACCGGCCGCCAGCGCTGCCGCCACCTGGCCGGTAAAAATTGCCAGCGGAAAATTCCACGGACTGATGCAGGCGAAGACGCCGCGGCCACGCAGCCGCAACCGGTTCGACTCGCCGGTCGGACCGGGCAGCGCCAGCGGCTGTCCGAACTCCTGCGCCGCCCTGAGCGCGTAATAACGCAGGAAATCGACGGCCTCGCGGACTTCGGAAACCGAGTCGGGCACGGTCTTGCCGGCCTCGACGACGCAGATTGCGACGAAACGCGCGATATCCCGCTCCAGGCGGTCGGCGGCCGCACGCAGGATCGCGGCACGCTCGCCGGCGGGCCTGCGGTCCCAACCGGGCTGTGCTGCTGCGGCGAACCCGAGCGCGACGTCCACCAGCGCGGTATCCGCT
>JBAQWM010000066.1:0-16802 GCA_049298915.1 Steroidobacteraceae bacterium
CTGCAGGATTCACTCCGCATTTCGCGGCGACTATTGGGCTCGTGCGGCGTCGCGGTCCGGGTCGTAGGAACGCATGAAAATTCCTGTCAGTTCGCTTTTTTTTGCGTTTGCCCTGCTGGCGATCGCCATCGCCCGCTCGGCGGAGACCATTGATCTGGAGCCGGCGCGGGATGCCTTGCGCAGGCACGAATACGAGCGCGCGGTCGGCTTGCTGCGTCCGCACGCCGATGCGGGCAATGCGGAAGCCGCATTCCATCTCTCGCAGCTGCTGCGCTTTGGCCGCGGCGCGCCCCGCGACATGAAGGAGGCCTGCCGCCTGCTGGAAGCCGCGGCAATTGCCGGCCATGCCCGTGCCGCTGGCAGCCTTGCCGCTCTGCTCGATTCGCGGGAATGCGCGGAGTCCGCGAGAACAGCGAGCGCGTGGCGCGAATCGGCTCGCGGCGCCGGCTATGCCCCGCCCTCGGCTTCAGGCGAACAGAAGAGCGAACCCGCGCTGCCGACCGCGGCGCATCTGCTGCGTGCCGCCCGTGCCGGCGACGTGGCGGAGATCCAGCGCCTGCTCGCGTCGGTCGCTGCTGATGTCACCGACGAATACGGGCGCACGCCGCTGATGCTCGCGATCGAAGCGGGTCAGGGCCCGGCGGCGCGCGAACTGGCAGCACGCGATGCCTCCCTCGCCGTCGCTGACCGGAATGGCGACACGCCCTTGCTGCTTGCCGCCCGCAAGGGCGACCAGGAGCTGTCGTCGCTGCTGCTGGCGGCTGGCGCGCCCGTGAACCACGCAAACAGTTCGGGCACCACAGCGCTGATGCTGGCCGCAGGAGCCGGCCTGCGCGATTTGTGCGTGCGGTTGCGCGCCGCCGGAGCGGATCCGGAATTGCGCGACAGCGGAGGTCTGCGCGCCGGCGACCATGCAGCGCGCGGCGGTCATCCGGAACTGGCGGCCCAGCTCGGCGTGAAAGCGCAACGAGTGGCGGCGGGCCCGGCGCGGTCAGGCGCGCTGCACGAAGGTCTGACACCGCTGATGATTGCGGCGGAGCGCGGCGACCTGAAGGCGCTCGAGGCGCGCCTCGCTGCCGGCGATGACCCGAATGCGACCGATGCGCAGGGCATGACAGCACTTGCATTCGCGGCCCGCGTAGGCCTGGGAGACGCGATCACCGCGTTGCTCGGCGCCGGCGCCGATGTGGACCTGCGGGATCGTGCCGGATGGACGCCGCTCGGCCAGGCTATCCGCCTGCGTCATGCCCCCGCAGCGCGCATCCTTCTGGAAGGCGGCGCGGACGCGCGCGCCATTCAGGGAAACAAGCGGCCATTGCTGCTGGTTGCCGTCGAGTCCAGGCGCGTTGAATTGGTGCAGATGCTGCTGAAGGCGCGTGCCGACCCGAATCTGGGCGACGATAGCGGCCAGACGCCCCTGATGGCGGCGGCATCAGCCGATGATCCGGACGCGATCAAATTGCTGCTCGCCGCGGGCGCGCGACCGCAGGCCAGGAATGCGCGTGGACGGACGGCACTCTGGATCGCGGCCAGCGAGAATTCCGAGCGCGCCGTCGCCGCGCTGATTACGCACTCCGCCCTGGACGAGGCTGATGACGAAGGCGCGACTGCGCTTGCGGCCGCCGTCGGCCGCGGTCATCGCGCCGCCATGGAGTCACTGCTTGCCGCCGGCGCCAACGTGCGGCAAATCTCGCGCAATGGCAGCAGTGTGCTGCACCTGGCAGCCGGAGGCGGGCTTGCTGCCCTGATCCCGCCCCTGATCGCCGCAGGTGCGCCCCTCGACGCCGTGAACTCGCAGGGCGACACGGCCCTGATCCTCGCGGTCAAGGCCCGCTGCCTTGCCTGCGCGCAGAGCCTCATCGCTGCCGGCGCCAGCACGCGGGTGCGCAACAGGGACGGGCTGTCGGCCCTCGATGTCGCCCGGCTATCGAAAGCCGAGCCCCTGGTCAGGCTCCTGCAGTAGGGCCGCCCATATCGCCCCGATTGTCCTTCATACGCAGTTCCCCCCCCGTAGGAGACCTCCCTTGCGCCGCGACCTGCCCCGGGGGTAGGCTGAATGGCGGCTGCGAGGCGATATGTTCCGTATAGTCGTACTGAATCCGAAGGGCGGTTCCGGGAAGTCCACGGTGGCTACCGGACTCGCTGCGATGTACGCGGCCCGCGGCTACCAGCCGGCATTGATGGATTTCGATCCGCAGGGCACCAGCATGCGCTGGCTCGAGAAGCGCTCGCCGGAACTGCCAAAGATTCATGGCGTCGCCGCCTTCGCGCGGTCGCTGGCCGTCACGCGGAGCTTCCAGTTGCGCGTGCCTCAGGGCGCCGATCCGGTGATCGTCGATACGCCAGCGGCTCTGCAGACCCAGCATTTTCTCGAGCACGTCAAGGATGCAGACGCAGTGCTGGTACCGGTGATGGCGTCGGATGCCGACATCCATGCCTGTTCCCGCTGCATCGGGCACTTGCTGATATCGGGCAAGATCAAGCGCCGCGAAAACCGCCTCGGCGTCATCGCGAATCGCGTGAAGCCGAATACCATCATCTGCCGCACGCTGATGCGGTTCCTTGACCAGCTCCAGATACCCGTAATCACCACGCTGCGCGATTCGCAGAGCTATGTGTACGCTGGTGAACTCGGCCGCGGCATTCACGACTTGAGTCCGACGCGCGTCCATCCCGAACTCGCGCAGTGGGAGATGTTGTGGTCGTGGCTGGCGTCGCGTCGTCACGCCGTCGAGCTGGCCGCGACGGTTGCGATTGCGAACTGACCCCGCAATTTCGCGCATTCCTGACCAATCGACTTGCCACCGGTCTCCCGACTGCGCCATTGTGACGGGCGTGTAGTCGGCGTACCCCTCTTGGGCATGCCTTGTCGCAGACGCTGCCCAGCCGACCGGAGGTAGTTTGGTCCTGTGCGACAGGCTCGGCAGCTGATGACGCCCGCGTTGCGCTGCGGACTGCCGCTCACGCTGCTCCTGTTCGCCGGCGCCGCAGCCGCCGATTGGCCCGCCGATGCGGAACTCGAGGCCCAGGCTGCGCGCATCGGCAGAGTGACGGTGAATATCCGGCCGATATTCGACCCCGGGAAACCCGGCGAACGCAAGAAGCTGTTTCGTCTGGCGGATCGATGGCACGTGGACACGCGCGAGTCGACCATCGAAGCGCAGCTCCTTTTCCGGCCCGGCGATCTCTTCTCGCGCCGGGTCCTGGACGAGACCGAGCGCAACATGCGCGAGCTGCGATTCATCCGCGAGCCCGAGATCCGCGTGAGCGGCTATCACGACGGCCTGGTGGATCTCGAGGTGCTGGTCCACGATGTCTGGACGCTCAATCCGGGGATCGCGTACGGCCGTGCCGGCGGCAAGGACTCCACGAACATCCTGCTCGAGGAACTGAATCTGCTTGGATACGGCAAGCATCTTGCAATCGATTACAGCAATGACGTCGACCGTAGTTCCTACACGCTGACGTGGCGGGATCCGAATTTCCTCGGCACCCGGTGGCGCAACGCGATCACGCTGCAGGACAGCGACGACGGCAGCGGCAGCGCATTCGAGTTCGTCCGGCCGTTCTATTCGCTGGATACGCGCTGGAGCACCGGTCTTTCATTCGGGCACGATGATTCCATCCAGAGCGTTTACCGGCTGGGCCATCCGATTGCCGAGTATCGTCGGGATGCACTGAAGGGAGACCTCCGCTACGGCTGGTCCGGCGGCCTGCGGGGCGGCTGGACACGCCGCAGTATTGTCGGAATCCGGCAGGACGAAGCCCGCTATGCCGAGGCAGCCGGCGCCACCGCGCCGGCTGTCCTTCCCGCTGATCGCAAGCTTGTTTATCCGTATCTGAGGTTCGAGGCGATCCAGGACGATTTCGACACGACGCGAAATCTCGACCTGATCGCCCGCACCGAGGATCTGGTATTCGGGGCGCGCTATGCCCTCGAACTAGGGTGGGCGGCGACCGCTTACGGCTCTGATCGCGATGCAGCGATACTGCGCGCGGAAGCCAGCCGCGGATTCCGGCTCCGTGGCGGGCGCTCACTGTTCATCGCCGGCAGTCTGGCGAGCCGCATCGAGGGCGGCTCCCTGCAGGATGCACTGTTGTCGGGCGGGCTGCGCTTCTATCGGCAGACCAGCCCGCGCGGAACATTTTTCGCATCACTGACCGGCCAGGCCGGCCACAATCTCGATGCCGATAACGAACTGGTGCTCGGCGGCGAGGAAGGCCTGCGCGGTTACCCACTGCGCTACCAGACCGGCGACGGCCGCGCGCTCCTGACGCTCGAGCAGCGCATCTACACGCAGCGCACGATCTGGAAGATCGCCGATGTCGGCGCTGCCGTATTCTTCGACATGGGCCGCACCTGGGGCGATTCGATATTCGGCCCCACCGAGCCGCGCGGCACGCTCAAGGACATCGGATTCGGCCTGCGCCTGGGAAATTCACGCTCGGCCCTCGGCAATGTAATGCATATCGATGTCGCATTTCCCCTCGACGGCGACCGCACGATCGACGATGTGCAGCTGCTCGTGAATACGAAGCGCACATTCTGACGCGCTCAGGAGCGCGGCTGCCATCCGAGCGTCAGGAGCAGCATGGCGAATCCCGCGACATAGGCGACCGGGATCAGCCAGCCCTCAGCCAGCCATCTGGCAGTGGAGCGTGCCTCCGGAAAGATGCCGCATACCGCGATACCGGCTGAAGACCCGAACCACAGCATCGAGCCGCCGAAACCCACGGCGTAGGCAAGTACTCCCCAGTCGTAACCGCCCTGCTTCAGCGCAAGCGCGGTCAGCGGAATATTGTCGAAGCCGGCCGAGGCGAAACCAAGCGCCAGCGCAGTCCGCCATGATGCCTGTGGCAGCGATTCGACCGGCATCAGCGAGGCGGTCGCCACCAGGCACAGGAGAAAAATCGATGCCCTGCATGCGCCGGGGAGCGTGCTCCAGTCCGGCCGGCGGATGCCAATCGTCGTCAGCAGCGCGACCGCAACCGCGACACCGATAAACGGGAAATGATCCGCAAGCCCGGGCAGCTCAAGATTGACGAATACATTCACCGCGACTGCCCAGGCGAGCACCCAGACCACGATCAGCACGCGGGCCCAGTCGATGCGGACCGACGGTTCCGGGTCCTTGATGATCGGCGCGAATCGCTGCTGCCGGCGCGCCGCGGAAATTCCGAAGACCAGCAGGGCGGCGACCGCGGCGACGTAGGCATGGGCAACTTCGATCGGCGCGACGCCGCTGATCCACATCATCGTCGTCGTGGTGTCACCGATCACGCTCCCCGACCCGCCCGCATTGGACGCGGCGACGATCGCGGCGATGTAGCCGATGCTGACGCGGGCGCGAAACAGCGTGTGCGCCATCGCAGCGCCGATCAGCGCTGCAGCGATATTGTCCAGGAATGCGGACATTACGAACACGATGACCAGCAATGCGAATGCGCCGGTCCAGTCATCCGGCAGGTAGCGCGGCAGTTCCGCCGGAATTCCGCTGTCCTCGAAATGCCGCGACACCAGCGCGAACCCGACCAGCAACAGCAGCAGGTTTATCAGGATCACCCATTCATGCGAGGCATGCGTGACGAGGCCCTGCCAGCCGGGACCGGCGGGGAATTGCGCGAACGCCCATTGATAGGCGATCACCAGCGCGAGCCCGCAGGCCGCGATCGGCAGCGAGAAGCGGTGAAAGATGGCGACGCCGAGCAGTGTCAGCCCGAAAAACAGAAACTCGATTGGTGGCATTATTTTCTTGTTATTTCAATGTGTTGTTCAATATATCTCAATTTAAGTCGAGCGTCTGGTCGCCGGCAGCTGCGGCGCCCTGCCAGTCGGGGGGACCCCAGAACGGCCATTCCCACGCGGCCGGCGATGAGCGGCAGCCGCCGTCATCCCAGCCGGTCCAGCCGCGGCCGCGCACCACGCGCCCCGGGCGCGCCGCAGTTGGTTCCCCATCGCGGAGCGCCTCGACGCCATTGACGATGACGTGGGAGACGCCGGTCGAGTACTGGTGCGGTTGCGCGTAGCTCGCATGATCCTGGATCGCCGCCGGGTCGAAAACCACGATGTCGGCGTAAAAACCGGTCCTGAGCTGGCCGCGATCGCGCAAGCCCAGCACTGCGGCTGACTGCGCCGTCATGCGGCGTACTGCTTCCCCGACGGTCAGGAGCCTTTCGTCACGCACATAACGCGCGAATACGCGGGCGAAATTTCCATATCCGCGCGGATGCAGGTTGCTCTCGAGGAACACACCCTCGGCCGAGACCGCCGTTCCGTCGGAACCGAATGTCATGTACGGCAATCCGACCTGCCTGCGTACATTGTCCTCCGACATCATGAAATAGATCGCGCCGACCCGGCTCTGGTCTTCGACCACCAGATCCATCGCCGCGTGTTCCGCGCTGACGCCACGCCCCTCTGCGATCTCGGCAAGCGTCCTGCCGATCAGGGGTTTCAGCGCCGGATTCCTGAGTACGACGATCAGCACCTGGCCGGGACCGCCGGACTCCTTGATCGTGTTCTCCCAGCCGGCATCTTCGGCGCGCATCTCCCGGGCGACGCGATTCCTGATGGCCGGATCGCGCAAGCGCGCGAACCAGGCCGCATTGCCCCCTTCCTGCACCCAGGGCGGCATCGCTGCGTCGAGCCCGGTGCTGGCCGCGGGATAGCTGTACATCTGAGCCGAGATCCGCTGGCCTGCCTTGCGCGCCGCCTCGATCCGGCCGATGGCTGCAGCCAGCTTTGGCCAGTTCTCGCGTCCCGCTGCTTTCAGATGATAGATGTCCGCAGGTGTACCCGAGCGGCGCGATATCTCGATCGTCTCCTCAATCGCTTCCAGCAGCCGGCGGCCCTCGCTGCGCATGTGGGTGACATAGATACCGCCGCAGCGGCCCGCCGTCGCTGCCAGCGCCACGAGCTCGTCGGTCTCCGCAAACAAGCCGGGCGTGTAGATCAGCGATGAGGCGACACCCAGCGCGCCGTCCTCCATCGCACGCTGCACGATGCCACGCATCGCCTCGAGCTGAGCGGGTGTCGGATCCGCATCTGCCGAGCCGAGCAGATTCATCCGCACCGTGGCGGCGCCGACGTGCGAAGCGACGTTGAGCGATATGCCTTTCCGTTCGAGCAGTTCGAGGTATTCGGCGAGTGTTGTCCATTCGACCGGATACTTGAGGTCGCCCTGCTGTGCAACGAGATCCTCCTTCATCGCAGGCGTCAGCGGCCCCATGGATTCGCCCTCGCCCATCACCTCGAGTGTCACGCCCTGTCGCAATTCACCCTGACCGCGGCCATCCACCAGCAGTGATTCGTTCGACCAGCTCAGCATGTTGATGAAGCCCGGCGCCACCGCGCGGCCTGCGGCGTCGATTTCGCGCAATGCGGCACCGGGCGCCCGCGGCCCGACATATGCGATCCGGTCACCGCGCACGGCGATATCGCCGACCTGGCCGGGACCTCCGGTGCCGTCGTAGATCGTGCCGCCGCGCAGGACCAGATCGTAGTCGGGCTCGCCCGCACAGGACCAGAGCAGGAGCAGGGCCAGCAAGCCGAGCAGGCGCATCAGATTTTTCACTTCAGGCGGAGACCTGGAATGCCGCTGCGTGACTTATCGCACCGTGATTGAAATCGGAGCCGAGACGACCGGATATTGATGCGGAATGTGCAGGTGGTCGGCGAGCAGCAGCTGCAGGCGGTGCCGGCCGGGCGCGAGTTGCACGACCGCTTCAGTCTGGCCCTTGCCGAAATGCAGGTGCCTTTCATCGGCGGGAACCGGCTGATCCAGCGGCGGCAGTTCAACGTCGATCAGCAGGTGGTGATGACCGGTTCCTTCCATCTGCATGCCGGCCGGGGCGATGCCCATGCCGCGGAGGCCGAACCTCACGGTAACCGGACTGGATACGGTTGCGCCGTCCAGAGGCGAAATGATGTACACCCTTGCATCCGCCGGCGCCGTGCTGCGCGGCAGATCCGCCGCAAGCGCCAGACCGGTCACAATCAAGAGGACCAGGCCATGCAGTCGTTTCATCGGGATCCCTCCTCCATGGCCGCCAATTATGCCTCGTCCGGGTGGCTCGCGCCCTGAGCCAGCCGCACCGGCATGCTGAGCCCACTGCTGCAGTTGCATCCCGGAGGCGGTCATGAAGAATTCCCTTGCGGCGCGGGTTTCTGGCCTGATGCGGCAGATGCTGGATCAGTCCGGATGGCTGCGCTCGGAGCTCCGCAGTCTGGATCAGGCCGGTCGGGGCCACCCCTGCATGCGCGAATTGTGCGAGCAGCTGGATTCGCTGGACTCCAGCATCGTATGGGACCTGCGCGACGAACTCCGGGGCCTGTCCAGCCGGCAGGCGCCACAGGCGGCGCGGATCCTCGACTGGCTGCGCGCGGATGTGGATCCGCTGGTCGACCTGGTCTGCCGGCTGGACCGCGAATGCGCGGATCACCCGCTGGTGAGTGCGGCGATGCTCGCATGCGGCGATATCGTCGGGCTGTTCCGGGATATCGAGCGCGCCTTCGCTCCGAGGCTGCTTGCGTCGCCGCCAACGATTGCCGCGCCATGCCGGTCCCTCTTGCCTGCTGCAGACCCGCCCCGTCTTTGCTAGGGTTCCGGGGTGCCAGACACCCGGATCGATACGACGGAATTCCCCGGACGCGTACTGATGGTCGGCTGCGGCAGCATCGGCCAGACGGTGCTGCCGCTGCTGCGCCGCCACCTGCTGCTGCCCGAGGACGGGCTCATCGTTCTCGAAGCCAGCGAACGCGGAAGGTCATTGGCTTCCGCAAACGGGGCCCGCTTCGAGCATTGCCATCTGAAGCCCGCAACCTTTCAGCGCGAACTCAGGCGCCGGTTGCGATCCGGCGACCTGCTGCTGAATCTTTCGGTCGACGTATCGAGCCGCGATCTGGTCGAGTGGTGCTCGCAGCACGGCGTGCTCTATGTCGACACCTCGATCGAGCCGTGGCCCGGCGTTTTCGACAATCCGATGTTGACGCTGCGCGAACGCACGAATTTCGTGACCCGCGAAGACATGCTGAAGCTCCGCAAGCGCATTGGCAGCGGGATGCCGACCGCAGTCGTCGATCACGGCGCGAATCCCGGCCTGGTCTCGCATTTCGTCAAGCAGGCGCTGCTGGATCTGGCCGCCGGGCTCAAAAGGACCGCGGATGAACCCGCCGATGCGGCGGGCTGGGCCACGCTGGCGCGCGACCTGGGTGTCACACTGATCCAGATCTCGGAACGCGACACGCAGGCGACCGAACGACCAAAGCGTCCGAATGAATTCGTCAATACCTGGTCGATCGACGGCTTTATCGACGAATTGATGCAGCCGAGCGAGCTGTCGATCGGCACCGCGGAAGCCGGCAAGCCGGCCGGCTCGCAATGGCATCGCCGGAATTCCGGCTCGGTGTATCTCCACCGTCCCGGCGGCGTCACATTCGCGCGCAGCTGGCTGCCGTCATCAGGAGGCTACCAGGGTCTGCTGATGACCCACGACGAGATTTTTTCGATCGCCGACCACCTTTCGCTGCGCCAGGCGGCCAGACTGGAATATCGGCCGACGGTCATGTTCGTCTATCACCCCTGCGATGATGCGATGCTGTCGGCGCTTGAGCTGGAAGGCCGCGGCTGGGAGCCGCAGCCGGCGCGGCGCATCATCAGCGCGGAGATCGTCACCGGCATGGACGAACTCGGCGTGCTGCTCGCAGGCCATGCAAGGAATGCCTACTGGTACGGGTCGCAACTGTCCATCGCCGAGGCGCGCCGCCATGTGCCCTACTCCAATGCGACCTGTGTCCAGGTGGCTGCCGGCGCGCTGGCGGCGATGATCTGGGCGATCCGGCATCCGCGCGAAGGATTGCGCGAGGCGGACGAACTCGATTTCCGGGAATGTCTCGACACCGCGCGGCCGTATCTCGGTTCGATGATCGGCGCCTACACCGACTGGACACCGTTGCAGGGCCGTGGCGAACTCTTCAGGGAGCAGCTCGATCCGGACCGGCCCTGGATGCTGCAGAGTGTACGGGCGCGGCAATGGCCGGCATAGGCAAACAATGAATTACCAGTTGGTCCTGATTTCCACGATGCTCGCGGCTGGCTCGATCAATCCGGCGCTCGCCGCGGATCGACATCCCATCACACATGAAGACCTGTGGCTGATGAAACGCGTCGGCGCGCCGGTGCTGAGTCCGGACGGTCGCTGGGTCGCGCTGCCGGTGGCGGAGCCCTCCTATGTGGAGGAGCAGAAATCCAGCGATCTCTGGCTGGTGCCGGCGGACGGTAGCGGACCGGCCCGCCGGTTGACTTCGAGCCTGAGTCCCGAGTCGGATGCAGCCTGGAGCCCGGACTCGAGGCGGATCGCATTCGCGGCCAGGCGCGACGGCGACGAGGAGAACCAGATTTACGTGCTCGACGTGGCGGGTGGCGGCGAAGCACAGCGCGTCACGACGCTTTCCACCGGCGCCGCGAAACCCCGGTGGCGGCCGGATGGGGAGGCACTGCTGTTCACCAGCATGGTCTTCCCCGGCGCGACGACCGACGCCGAGAATCTTGCGCGCCTGCAGGAACGCAAGGGGCGCAAGTACACTGCGCGCGCATTCGACGGATTTCCGATCCGGCACTGGGATCGCTGGCTCGATGAGCGGCGCCCGACGCTGATGCTGCAGCCGCTCGACGGCGGCGACGCTCGCGACCTGCTGACCGGCACAGAACTAGCGCGCAACCCCGGCTTTGGCGGCGACCTCGACAATGACGGCGAGCAGCTCGACGCCACCTGGTCACCCGACGGCAGCGCGATCGTGTTTGCTGCGACGACCGCGCGCGACCGGGCCGCCCATGCCGACGTCTACCGGGCGCTGTTCGTGCTGCCGGCCGGCGGCGGGGAGCCCCGGCGGCTGACTGCAGACGAAGCGGGCTACTCGCGCCCGCAGTTTGCGCCGGACGGATCGGCCCTCTATGCGATTGCCACCCCCAACACCCGATTCGTCTACAACGACGCGCGGCTGGTGCGTTTCGACTGGGGCGGCACGACGGCGCGACCGGTGGCATTCGGATTCAACCGTGCGGTCGGCAGCTTCAGCATCGCACCCGGCGGCGAGCGCATCTACCTGCTCGCGGAAGACGCGGGTCATGATCGCCTCTACACGCTGCCGGCGCGCGGTGGCGAGGTTCTCGAACTTGGCCGGCTCGAATCGGGGTCGATCACCGGATTACAGGTCGGTGGCGATGAGGAGGATCAGGTCGTCGTGGCGAACTGGGAGAGCGCCATCAGCCCGCCCGAGACTGTGCGCATCGATGCCGCGACCGGGGCGCGCCGGCTGCTGACGTCCTTCAACGCGGATCGTGCAGCCGCGATCGACTGGCAACCGCTGCGCGAATTCTGGTTCGAGTCCAGGCGCGGCCGGCGCATACACAATCTGATCGCATTGCCTCCGGATTTCGACCCGGCGCGCAAGTACCCGCTGTTCGTCCTGATCCATGGCGGCCCCCACACGATGATCAAGGACCAGTTTTTCATCCGCTGGAACTACCACCTTCTGGCCCAGCCCGGCTATGTCGTCCTGATGACCAACTACTCCGGATCGACCGGATTCGGCGAGGATTTCGCGCAGGCCATCCAGGGGGATCCGCTCGCGGGGCCGGCTGAGGAAATCAACCAGGCGGCCGACGAAGCCATACGCCGGTATCCATTCATCGATGGCGGCCGCCAGGCTGCGGGCGGCGCGAGCTATGGCGGGCACCTGACCAACTGGCTGGCGGTAACCACAACGCGTTACCGCGCGCTGGTCAGTCATGCCGGTCTGTACGACCTCAAGACCCAATGGGCCACGAGCGACATCGTGTATTCACGCGAGCGCAATCTCGATGGCCCGCCCTGGGACGGCAGCAGCGCCTGGCACGACCAGAGTCCGTTCTGGCGCTCGGCAAAGTTGAAGACGCCGGTATTGCTGACATTCGGGGAAAAAGACTTCCGCGTCCCGTACAACAACGGGCTGGAATTCTGGACCGTACTGCAGCGTCAGCAGATACCGAGCCGGCTGCTGCTGTTCCCGGACGAAAATCACTGGATCCTGAAAGGCGAGAACCACCGCTACTTCTTCCAGGAAGTCCAGGCATGGCTTACGAAGTATCTCGCGTCGCCGTGACGCCTAGGGAACCTGTATGCCGCCCTTGCCGCCCATGCCCTTGATTGCGGCAGCACCCGCGTCCGGGATCACGATCGAAGAAGCCGCCTGGCGGCGCATTTCCTGCAATTCGCGGGCCGCCTCCTCGATCGCCTGTTGTGCCGCCGGCCCGAACCGGCTCACGGCGTCGCCGAGACTCGTGGCATCCAGTTCGAATGACAGGGGCAGCGATCCCATCGGCGTCATGACGGTCGCCTGGCCGATGTACAGCACCGACCGCGACGGGTCGTCGCCGCCGTCCACCCGCACGGGCGTCAGGCGCCGGATCGTGCCGACGCGCTGGTCAGTGAAGACCTCTTCGCGGTACAGGGCCGCTGCATCCATCCCGGGATCCCCGGCTCGTTCGCTGCTCATTGGTAGATCCTTACTCCTTCGCTACTGTAGTAGCGGTCAAGTCAAGACCCCCTTTCAAACCGTGCATGCGGATTTCCCGCACACGGCTTACCAGTGGCCTGTCGACGCGCAGCATTATGCGGCCCCCTTCCAGAAGGGCTGCTCCGGGTAGTGGATGGTTCCACGCAGGCGGTAAAGACCGAGGTTTTCGAAGTACTCGCGTGTCCAGCCGGCGCTTTCTCCGGGTTGCAGCTGCCGCCCCTTGCGGGCCACCCGCAGGTTGCGCAGCCTTCGTAACACGAAGTGGTCGATCTGCCCGAACTGGCGAGCGGCATTGCCGGTGCGGAAGTAGGCACCCCAACCCCGGATCACCGGGTTGATCCCGTCAATAACCTCGCGGATGTCCGCGTGGCATCTCGATCTCGGGGTCAGCCCCTTCACGCGCTGCCGAACCCGCTGCATGGCGCGTCTGCTCGGCCAGCGCTGCAGGAAGTACTGGCGCTTTCGCCCCTGTTCCCACAGCCGACCGCTCATCCGCTTGTGCAGGTGGCAGCCGAGAAAGTCGAACCCTTCCTTGCCATCGTAGAGATCGACTCGTCTCGTCTTGTCCGGGTGTAGCTCCAAGCCCAGACGCTTCAAGATGGTCTCGATACGCGCTTCGGCCCGCTCGCAATCCTTCCCGGTGCGGCACATCACCACGAAGTCGTCGCAGTAGCGCACCAGCCTCCCCAGCGGGGCACTGTGGCGCGTCCATACAACGTCGAGCACATGCAGGTAGATGTTCGACAGCAAGGGCGAGATCACTCCACCCTGCGGCGTGCCCGCCACCGTCTGCACGACGGCGCCATCCTCCATCACCCCTGCTTCCAGCCACTGCCTCAGCAGCTTGAGTATCCTGCGGTCCGAGATGCGCCGGACGACCAGCTTCATCAGCTTGTCGTGATCGATGCTCCCGAAGTAGTCGCAGATGTCGGCGTCCAGCACGTAATGCCCACCCTTGGCCCCGAGCTTCCTCAGTTCCTCCAGCGCCATCGTCGTGCTGCGCTTGGGCCGGAAGCCGTACGAGCACGGCAGAAAATCCGCCTCGAAGATCGGCTCCAGCACCAACTTCGCCGCCATCTGCACCACCCGGTCCCGTACCGTCGGAATCCCCAGCGGCCGCTTCTTCCCATCAGCCTTCGGTATGTACCGTCGCCGCACCACCTGCGGCAGATACTCCCCTGCTTGCAGCTCGGTGCCGAGTTCTTCCAAGAACCTCTCGACTCCGTACTGCTCAACGTCGCGGATGGACTGGCCGTCCACTCCCGCAGCGCCGCGGTTCCCTCTGACTCGCTTCCACGCCTCGCGCAGAACGTCACTCCTGCACAGATGGTCATACAGCGCATGAAAACGTCTACCCGGTGCTCGCTTGGCTGCGGCCCATAGCTGACGTTGCAGTTGTCGCACTTTGTCGCCCGGCTGGTCGCCGGCGGGGTCATTAGGTCCGGTCCTGCCGGCCATTCCCTCGCGCTTACCCGCTTCTTCAGCTCGACCACCGCAGGGATCCTTCCCTCCCGACGCGTTGTTCCTCGCGTCGTTCGTTCCCGTGGCTCGCACCACGCTCCGCGGTACTTCGATCCCCTCGGACTTCCGCTGCGCCGGACTCGACTTCGCCTTCGGCTTATACGAGCCGCTTCGCCCTGACAGGGGCTGCGCAGACGGATCTCTCGTGTTCCGCACCTCTCCTGGTACACGTGCTGCTCCCCATACCCCGCCAGAGTCGATCCCGGGCTTCGGCGCTCCCAAGATCGATGTTGCCTTCGCCGTGAAATGATCGGCTCGGCCTCTGGGTTGTGAATTTGTCGAGGCTGCAGGCTTCACTTGATGTTGCGGCCCGTGTACTTGCTCCCCGCTACGCGACCAAGGTCGCCTCGCGGGCTTTTGACGCCCCGCTCGGGCATGAAGGTCTCCCTTCATACCTGGGACCTGCTACCCGGCGCTCCGACGCTTACCGGGACGGGACTTGCACCCGTTAGAGAAGTGCAGCGTGCAACGAGCGCGCCTTCTCCGGTAGGAGTCAGCTCACCCATTACGTCACGACGCACCATCGCCAAATCTTAGCTGAATCAGCGTGTGACCGCGAAGTCACGGTTGGCCGGGCTCCATGCAGGCGCCGTTTCGACGGCGTGCAGGAGCTCCTCGGGCTCGGTCACGACCGACCAGAGTTCGCGGTGGCGATCATCCATGAAGCGCCCTTCGATCGCGGACTCGAGCTGTGCCAGCAGCGGTTCGTAGAAATGCATGGTATTGACCAGGACGATCGGCCCCAGGAACAATCCAAGGCGCTTCAGCGTGATCGCCTCCAGCAGTTCCTCCAGCGTGCCGGTGCCTCCCGGGAGTGCGATCACTGCCGAGGCGCGCGTCAACATTTCGTGCTTGCGCGTGCGCATGTCCGCGACGACGTGCAATTCGGTCAGTTTGTCGTGACCCCACTCCAGCTCTTTCATGAATTTAGGAATGATGCCGACCACGCGTCCACCGGCGGCGAGCGCTCCCTCTGCCAGCGCACCCATGGATCCGGAACGACCGCCGCCATATACCACCGTCCATCCGGCGCCCGCGAGCAATCCGCCGATGCGGCACGCGACCTCACGGTAGCGGGCGTCGCAAGCCTGGCTCGAAGCGCAGTAGACGCAGACGCTGCGTCCGGGCGTCGTCAGTGCCAGCAGATTTCCCATGCCTCCCTCCCTTCCGGTTCACCCCTGCCTAGCCGGTTGCCTGCAGGCCCAGCGTGATGCCTGTAACACTCGCCAGCAGGGCGTCAAACAGCTCCCGGTCGGTGCGCCCGCCTGCTCGCCAGCGCCGCAGCAGGTCGACCTGCATCAGGTGCACGGGATCGAGGTAGGGAGCGCGCAGCAGCACGGATCGCTGCATCTGCGGACGGCTGTCGAGCAGATCGATTTCACCCTTGATCCAGGTGACCCAGCGCCTTGAGAGTTCGTATTCGTCGCGGATGATCTCGATGATGCCATCAGCCGGGCCGGTCGCGAGCGCATCGTAGTGACCGGCAATCTGCAGATCGGCGCGCACCAGTTCCATTTCGACATCGCCGAGCAGATGCTCGAAAAACGGCCATGCCGACCAGGCTTTCGCGAGATTCTCGGCCCCCAGTTCGCGGGCGGCGGTGTCGAGCCCGGTGCCCACGCCAAACCATCCCGGCAGCGAATGCCGGCTCTGGGTCCAGGCGTAGACCCAGGGTATCGCGTGCAGCGCCTCGATGCCGCTTCCGTCGCGATGCGCGACGCGGCCGCCAATCTGCATCCGCTCGATCACGTCAATGGGTGTGACATCGCGGAAATAGCGCTGGAACCCCGGATTCTCATAGACCAGCGCGCGGTAGCGCGCGCGGCTCGCTTCGGCGATGCGCCGCATCAGCGGCAGGTGCTGTTCCGCCACCGCAGCCGCGTCTTCCGGCCCGGCGCGGTCCTGCAGGATCGCAAACACGGATTTCTCGAATGTGCGCAGCGCGATCCGCCGCAGTCCATAGCTGTTGCTGATGCCCTCGCCCTGCTCGGTGGCACGCAGCCGGCCATGTGTCGCGCCAGGCGGCGCGCCCGCAACCAGCCTGTCAAGTGGACCGCCGCCGCGGCTGGCGGTGCCGCCGCGGCCATGGAACAGCACCAGTTCGATGCCGGCGTCCGCCGCCACCTGCATCAGTTCGGCCTGCGCGCAGTAGACGAGATGCCGTGACGCCCCGATCCCGCACTCCTTGTTGCTCTCGGAATAGCCCACCAGCACCGTCTGCAGATTCCCGCGCGCGACGAGATGGCGCCGGTAGGTTTCCTCGGCCAGCAAGCCCTTCAGGATTTCGCCGGCGCCCTCCAGGGCAGCCGTGGTCTCGACGACCGGTGTGATGTCCAGCGGGACTTCGCCGACGCTGCGATCCGTGATGTCGGCCCAGCGCGCCAGCAACAGCACCGAAAGCACGTCATCCGGCCCTTCGGTGCCGCTGACGACGTAGTCACCGGTCGCGCGTTCGCCGTACTTGTGTCGGCCCTGGATCATCGCCTCGAACACCGCCAGCGTGCGGCGGCCCACAGCATCGAAGGCTCCCTGAGGTCCGCGGTCGCGCGCCAGCGCTTCACGCAGGATTGCGCGGCGCGCATCCGGCTTGCGTCTCTTCCAGTCCGGGAGGGCAAGTCCCTGGCCTACGACTTCGCGATGCACCGCCGCGTGCTGGCGCACGTCCAGCGTCGCGAGGTGAAATCCGAATGTCCGTGCCCGGCACAGCAGGCGCTCGACCGGGAAC